>CASDWO010000047.1 GCA_949284575.1 uncultured bacterium | reverse complement strand
TAATTGAATTTATGTTATAATATTGTTAGAAATGGAGGGTTTGTTATGACAAATATAAACTTTGAAACTTATTTTATTGAAAATGAAAATAAATATTATGACCCAAAAGTTATTATTAGTATTCTAGAAGATTTTTTAGGTAAGCCTATCGATGAAATAAAAAAAGATGTTAATGATAACCAAATTGTTGTTACAAAAGAACAAATAGAAAATTATCTTGAACAAAAATTTATTGAAGAAGATCCTGAATTAAAAAAGAGAATTGAAAGTCCAAGACCTAAAAAAAGTAGCAATATTGCTGAATGGACTAAACAAGATATTGAAGATTCTTCACAAGAATTTGTTGATGATATTAGTGTAGGAAGATATTGTTTTGAACCATATACTTTAGAATATTTTAATAAATATACAACTATTGTAAGAAATAAGGCTAATTTACTATTAAATCTTATCGAAAAAATTGGTAATAAAGATAGTCAAACTATTCAAGAGATGTTAACTGATTTAGATATTACATTAGATGAAAATGGTAATATTTTAAAAAGTGATATAATTCGTTTAATTACACCAACTGTTTATAACATTAACGATTTAAATGAAATACTTTTAAAAGCAAATGACTTATCTACATATCTTACTTTCAAAATGTCAAAACATTCATTATATAGAAATGGATTATCTGAAGGAGAAATTTATCCTACACAATCAATACAAATAAAAGATTTATACCATGACTATATTAAAGGAAATGTTAGCTTGTCTGAAAATCAAAAATCAGTGCTTAGAGAACAGCAAAGTAGAAGTAGTAAAAAATTGGTAAAAATGTTACTTGATTTAAAATAAAGCAAAAGGAAGAGATAAACCCTTCCTTTTGAAATACTTCTACCAAGTGTATAAATACACCTGCAACAATCTAAAGTACTCTAATTATACCATTTTAATTGTTTAAGTCAACACTTTTTCGCGATTTTCTTTAGATTTATTAATATTATTATAGTTTCTAATAGTTCTATTTGTTTGTTTTATTTCTTCAAACGCATAATACTTCTTTATTATTTTTAAAATAGCATCATTATCTTTTTTAGTAATAGTCGCTATTTTGTTATTTATATAATAAGGTTCTCTAATTCTATTAGAACTTATGTTAATCAAATTTTCTAATCTAGCAGTTCCTAATTTTTCATCTATTAAATCATAGTGAAAATAATAATTATCATCTTTATGTTTTGAAGTAAGTGGTATTGCAGTCCACATTTTTTTATTTGATGCACTTCTCCATAATATTGCTGGTCTTAATTTTCTTAATTCACTACCAATATTATACCCTAAATCTACCCAATATATAGCTCCAACTTTTAAACTAGTAGTATCATCATCTTTTTTCTTTATTAGTTCTAGTTTATCTTTACACCATTTATTATATGATATGCCATCTGGATCATTATTTGTATTATCTTTAACATAGTTTAAAAAACTAATTTTAGATTTTAATAGAATATCATCAAATTCTTTATTAGTTATTTTAATTGGTTTACCTTTAATATAAACACATCTTTTAATATTAGAACGATTATAATCAGTTATTTCATCTAATACTACATATTTATTTATAGATTTTAAATGAACACTATTTTCTTTTTCTTCGTTATAAACAGGTACTCCAACATAATGATTTTGTGATATATCATAAAGAATCAAAATCCATTGTTTATTATCATTTAAGTTAAATTCATATATTTGCTTCCAATTTATAGTAAGCATATTTATCACCAACTTTCTATTAATTATCTTTCTAATTCATCATCTTTTGACTTTTTAGTTTCATAAAATTCTTCAGCATACTCATCCATTTCATCATTAAGATGCTTTGTTGCTTTATCAATTTCTTTTTTATTAAATAAATTAAATCCTTTAAATGATTTTTCTCTCTTTCTTATAACCTCAGGATCATATTGTTGTTTAAAAAAATTAAGATTAATATTATTGTAATTAAATAATCTATCAATTAATTCTTGGATAAATTCTGGAAGTTTTTTGATTATTTTATTTAAATGATAAATAAGATAATCAGTTTTTTCTTTTAAATCGTTATATCTTGTTTCAGTTTGATAGTTAATACTCCTTAAATGTTCATTTTCTTCTTTTAATTTTTTGTTTTCGTCTAATAATTGATTTTTAGATTTAATAATAATTTTGTCGTTTATTTTCTTCTTTTTATCAATTTCATCACTTATATCATCTTTATCTTTATTAAGTTTAGTTATTTGCTTATTGATAGATTTTTTATTATCTTCTAAACCAGATACTTCATTTTCAAGATTAGATATTTCTTGCTTAAGACCTTTTACTCTTTCATTAAAGAGTTTTCTTTCATATGGAGTAATATCTCTGTTTTTACCTTTTTGTTTTTCTTTTAACTTTGAATCCATACCATAAGCAATATTAAATTCATCAATACATCTTTCTCTCATTTTATCTTGAATAACTACTAATGATTCTTTTGTAAAGATAGAAGTTTTACCAACTTGTCTTGATAAACCAGTTTTACAATTTTCTTTAACTGGCACTCCAACTATATGCATATGTGGAGAATGTTCATCAAAATGTATAGTAGCATTTGCTATATAAAAGTCTGGAGCAATTTCTTGTATGTCTTCTAGTTGTTGTTCAAATACTTGTGTCATTTGATACTTGTATTCTAAACTTTTCTCATCCCAATATTCCATATTTCCAAGTTCAATAACTATCTCACAAGCAAGATCATGTTTTGTATCATTACTTATCTTATTAAAATAATTGTCTATTTTTCTATCATCTCTAGTTTGTTTATTATTATATTCTAATCTTGCTTCATCAAATAAATCTAAATATAGCTTTTTAACATCTTCAACAATATCATTTGAACCTTTGATAGTTTTAATTAATTCTTGATTATTATCATATTGTCTTAAATTATGATGATTAACTTTTCCTAATTGCTTAACATTTTGAATAGCATTATTATTCTTTGATGTAGTACCTGATGGAGTATTCTTTGCTTCTTGTCTTGCTTTAATAGATTTGTTCTTATCATTTCCTAAATGTAGTGAATAAGATAATTCCATATAGATTACACCTCCTTATCTTATGAATATTGAAAATAGCACAAAAGTGGCTTTGTCATTATTCATAACTTCCTATATATCTTGTCAGAGACAAGATATGGAAGCTAAGGTTTATCACCTTAGAAACCGTTTACTTTATTTCACAATAACCTAAACTTCGTAATGGTTAAAGTTCATAAAGTATTAATTTTTAAATAGCTATCGCCACTTTCATTTACTTCGTAAACAAAACGTGCCACGCATTTTAAAAATCTTCTTCGGTAACATTATCAGGTATTGTTTCAAATACATCTCTAATGTTTACCTTTATATCATTTGGGTTATTCTTTGTAGCAAGCATTCCCATTGATAACCAATTCTTATTTCCATTATTATCTTTTTGTAATGGAAATACTCTTATAGGAACTTCATTTCTTTGAAGTGGTCCTATATCTAATTTTTCTATTTCTTTATAATAAGTTCCTTTATAAAAATTAACTTCATAATATTCATTTAATCTATATAAGTGTTGCATTATATCTTTAATTGGTAAGTATTCACTATACCTAACATTTGTATCTACACAAACACCATTTAAATCGTATATAAGCGGTCTTTTCTTATCAATGTAACCTTTCTTATATAATTCTTCAAAATCGTTATAAAAAGTACTTCTAAAGTCAATTTGCTTAACTTGATATTTATTTTCTTTAAGTTCTAATTCAATATCATCAATATATCGCATAACTATATCGGCTTTAGTATCTCTATCTAATAAATCCCAATTTTCATTAAAAGCATAATAAGATATAGGTAGTTTAACTTTATTAATAAAATCCATATCTCTTTTAAATAATATATCTTCAGTAGTAAAGTTAAGTTGTTCTGCTTGGGAGTTTTCTAATAATTTAGAATTAACAAATTCTATTTGACTATCTATAGTTTTAGATTCTTGTTTATATTCTTCTTCAGTAAATACTGAATCAATGTATGCTTTTCTAATTCTTTCTTTTTTATTATTTAAACTTTTAAGTTCTTTTTCATATTGTTCCTTTGGATCATTTAGTTTAGATTTTAATACTGGCAAAAAGAATTCATTAACAACATTATCGTATTCTAATATATCAGCAAGTAATGTTTTAACTGATGTCTCTATAACTTCTTCTTTAATATTATTTTTACAATCTTCACACCTATAATAAAAATACCATTTATCTGATTTTAGTTTATGTGAAGCACCACCAGCAAGTATCCTTCCACATTTAGGACATTTTAATTTTTGTAAGAAGATATAAGTTTGAGTTCTCATATAACTTTTTTGATTTTTCTTCTTTTGAACTTGACAATTTTCCCATAGTTCTTTTGATACGATAGGTTCAACTACATTTTCATAATAAACAGGTTTATTAAATGTTTTTCCAGATACAAAATCACCTTTATAAATTTCATTTGAAATAATACGAAGTATTCCTGTATCTCGCCAATTTGTTTTTCCTAATACTTCTTCTTGATTAAAGATAGTAGCAATATTAGAATAACTTTTTCCTTCAAAATATAAATCATATATTCTTTTAACTATATCTTTTGTTAATGGATCAATTACTAACTTTTTACCATCTCTTTTATAACCTAATGGATTTTTTCCTGGAATGTGTCCTTCTTTTATTGCTCCAGCCAAACCAACTTTAGTTCTTTCACTTGTCCTTTCTATTTCATTTTGTGAAACAGTTGTTAAAAGTCTAGCAACCATTTTACCACTTGAATTAGTTGTATTTATTTCTTCATTTGCACAATCTAAATATGCATCATTTTCTTCTAGAAACTTCATTATAAATTCCATATCATATACTGAACGAGTAAGCCTATCTAGTTTTAATACTACAATAGTATTACATTTCTTTTCTCTTATATCTTGTAATAATTCTTCAAATGCAGGTCTATTCATGTCTTTGGCACTTATTCCAGCATCTTTGTAAAGTTTATATATTTCATAACCTTTATACTCACACATTGCTCTTAGTCGTTTTTCTTGTTCTGGTAAACTAAATCCCTCACGAGCTTGATCTTCAGTACTAACTCGAATGTATAATCCAGCAATTTTCTTTTCATTATCCATTAATCTCAACTCCTTTTATTAAAAAAGAGGAGACAATAGTATCTAGTAAAGTCTAAATACTACTGACTCCTCAATTAATCCAATATTATAAAATTTTTGCTTATGTATATATTTTTTCATAGATGTACCTCCATTCTAGAGCATACCTCTTTCATTGGTTATTTATAATATCACTTTTTTATCATTTGTCAATTCCCTGATTAGGGAATAAATAGTATTTAGATTGTTTTTAAATAATCTTCTAATTCTGATAATTTAATCTTATTTGATAAATTCTCAATAAATATTTCATTAGAATAATTAAATGCAAGAAATGTTATATTATTAATTATTATTCTATGTGGCTCAATATAAGTTAAATTGGTTCTATCAATTTTTCTAATACTACCATTGATAATAGTTGGTTTAGTATTATTAAAATCACATATAAACTCAATTTTCTTTTTAAGTGATTCTTCCAATGAAATTTCTTCTTTAATAATATTTACCATTGTTTCAATCCTTTCTTTTTAAAGTAGGATAGTTTTTAACAACAAAAAAACTAACCCAAATTTGGATTAGTTATTTATCTTAACTCGAAAAGTTCGAGCAGATTTCACAATGGGGCGGCGTATGAGGATCGAACTCATGCATACTGGTGCCACAAACCAGCGTGTTAACCACTTCACCAACGCCGCCATTTCAAAAATACATTTATATTATACATATAAATTAATGATTATGCAACTACTAATTACGCAAAAAGTGAAAAAAATAACATATTTTTTATATTTGTTTCCAAAACATTTTATTATCTTTAAACTCATATGTTATTTTTAATTCATCATAAAGATAAGATAAATATGATCTTATTGTACTTCCTATAAGAACATATTGATTGGCATTCATCGTTAAATTATACTCATCAAAAATATATTTTAATATCTCTTCAAAAGTTTTCTCTTCAAAGCAGAAATTATATATTTTATTAATAATTTCTAAGACTTTATTTTTATTAAGTAAAATCAAACTAGAGATATCATTTGTCGCTTCACTATGTGAGGGTATATATAAATTTCCTTTTAAAGTACTTAGGTAGTCTAAAGTATTAAGATATTCTTTTACATCGTAAATAAAAAATACATGATACTTATTAATAGTTTCCTCACTAAACAAAGAATCTGCTAAAAAATAGACATTATCACTAGTCTTAACACCTATCATATCAAAGAAATGTCCTTTTAAATTAAAATATTCTAATCCTAAAGGAAGATTATCATCTATATTTGTAACTACTGATTCTTTAGCTAATAAAAACTTATTTCTAATATCTTTAAAAGGATAACCTCCATATAAGAAAGATGGTTCTAAAATAGGATAACTAGTAAAACTGTTTTCTATGTTATTAGCAAAAATAGGACAATTAGTTCTTTCTTGAATAACTTTATTACCACCAATATGATCAGCATTGGAGTGAGTATTAATAATCCCCTTAACTACAAAACCAGCTTCATTAACAGTTTTTAATATCTTTTTTCCAGCTTCTTTATCATTACCAGTATCTATAATATAAACTTCATTATTTGATACTTCATATAATCCAATATTTGTAGCATTTTTTAGATAATAGGTTTTCTTTCCCACTTTTACTAATTCCATTTCTAAAAACTCCTTTTCTAATTAAACAAATAATTATAAACTAATTAACTCAAATTAAGTATAACATTTCTTAAAAGAAGAAAAAAGATAAAAATGAAACTAACTTTTTGTTAATTTATCTATAAATTTAGAACAGTCTTCTTTTATAAGAATAGACTTATCTTTTATTTCATATACTGTGTCCTGATATCTATCATTTACTCTTAATAACTTAGTATTAGGAAATTTTAAAGTCATCTCTTCAAAAGGAAATCTAATAATTGAAGGTGTATTAAAACCTACACCTAACTCTATCAAAAGTAGTTTTTTATCTTTATTATCATTAATAAATTTATTATAGTTATCATTTAACTTATGCCAGTTATCATCTTCAACAAAGAAAGAATCTTTTCTTAAATTAACTTCCATCTTTTCCCCACATTTTGGACAATATGGAACAAGGTTAGAAGGTATTTTACAATTTTTATCTTCTTTTAACATTTCTTTAACCATCTTTAAATCATCATAAAGTTTATTATGACAAGAAACTGCACATTGTATTTTTGATAATGATCCTTGTACTTCAAACACTTTATCTTTATTAAATCCTGCTTTTAAGAACTGACCATCTACATTAGTTGTAATAACAAAATAGTTTTTCTTACTAACAAGTTCATATAGATTTTTATACCCTTCTTTTGCTTCAACATTATAAAGATAATCTATATGTTTAGCCCAATAACTCCATCTTTCTTCTTCAGTTTTAAAGTTATAAAAACTAAATGTATACATATCAGTCATACCATATTTTTCAACTAGTTCTGGAAAGTTTTCTTTAAAGTCTTTCTTTCCATAATTAATACCACAAGAAGTAGAAAGACCTGCACCTGCTCCTATAATAATAGCATCAGCTTTATCAATTAATTTTTTAATCTCTAAATAATCTTTCATAATAATGTAAATCCTCCTTCGTAAATACATTAAAGACGACTCTTTCAAAAGCATCAGGATATTTCTTTAAATAATCTCTTACAGTAGAAACTGCTATCTTACTTGCCACATCTTTTGGGAAACTAAATACTCCTGTAGAAATAGACGGAAAAGCAATAGTGTTAATATTATTTTCTCTTGCTAAGTCTAAACAAGAAATATAACAACTTTTTAATTCACTTTTCTCTTTATCTGTTAAATTACCTCTAACTATAGGACCAACTGTATGAATAACATACTTACTTGGAAGATTATATGCTAAAGTTTTTCTTGCTTTACCAGTCTCTTCTTCCCTACCTTGCATTATCTTATTACAAGCAAGCCTTAATCTAATCCCTGCGTAGGTATGAATAGCATTATCAATACAAGAATGATTAGGTATAAAACATCCTAAAAGACTAGAGTTACAAGCATTAACAATTGCATCCACTTTTAGTGTTGTAATATCTCCTAGATAAAAACTTATTTTATCTTCTACTAAATCTAAACTATTAACATCAGTAATATCTTTTTCTTTTAATTCTAATTGTAGTAGTTGATCCTCTAATTTTAAAATATCTTCACTTATCTCATAAGGTTCTCTTATATTAATAACTCCTCTTAAAAATAATCTCTTATCTTTATAATTATCAGGTAGTTTATAACCTTTAAGTCTTTCATCTTCATTTAAAAAATATTCTAATAATTTATCTACTAATTCCTCTTTATTCATTTTTATCATCCTTATCTTTATATTTTTCTCCAAATACTTTCATAGATTCTAAAACATCTTTTAACTCTTTACCTTTTTCTGTTAAAGAATACTCAACTTTAGGAGGTACTACTGGATACACTTTTCTTGCTACTATTCCATCTTTCTCTAAATCTCTTAAGCTTTCTGTAAGGACTTTAGCAGATATACCTACAACACTTCTTGATAGTTCATTATATCTTTTAGTACCAGTTAATAAATCTCTTAAAATAATAATCTTCCATTTATTACTTATAATAGAAGCGGTATATTCAACAGGACAATTCGTATAAGTTTTTGCCATAATTATCAACTCCTATAGTAATTATAAGACATTACTTTCTAAATTAATAGTACGCACTTTTTAGTAAGTATCAAAAAAAGTGAACTAGTCACTTTTAGTTTATAGGAAAGAAGAAATTTGCAGTCATCTCTAAATAGTTAAGTCCACTATAATTTGGATATTCCTTCTTTACTTTATCCATAAATTCATTTGCATTACTAGAATCACTCGCAATATTTAAAAGTGTTTCTATATATGCTATTTTTGTTTTAACTGCATCTAATCCCTCAGGTACATAATGAGAAGTTAAAATTAAATTATAGTTTTTATCAAGATATCCTTTTAATGTTTCAATCATAAGATTAGCATGATCTACTCCTGCAATAATAGAATGGCTGTCACTACCTAACATATGAGTATAAATAGAATTTATTTCAGGTATTTCAATATCATAAGCATCATTTGTTGGAATAATATTAAGTTTTATATCAGCAAGTGAAATTTCCCCTTTCTCAATATAATCTGTAATATTATGAATCTTATTATCAAAAGGTTCACCAAAAGTTTTAGTAAAGCCATCAATTAAATCTTTACCTCCACCACTATGTCCGTAATCATCTGCATTATGAGTAGAATATTTCTTACTGTTCTCTAAGAAAGTTCCTCCACCCATATGGTAAGCTAGTAAGATTCCATCTACTTCTACATTTAAAGACTTAATATAATCTTCTAACTCTTTATTATTTTCATAAAAAGTAGGTGATTCTATTACTACTAACTTATTATTCTTCTCAAGTAGAATTACCTGATCATCAATTGCATCATTAGCATCATAATTATGAACTTTTACATTTCCAAAATCATATAACAAAACATTTCCTTTTTCTAAATTAATTTTCTTATATTCCATAATCAATTCCTCCTAACATTATTTCAAAGATAGACGTCTTTTTCTTTGACAATATCATTTTATGATAGTATTTCTCATTTTGGAAGAATGCACTTTTTTGTTAGATAGTTACCTTTTAGTAGGAATTATGAAACTATAACAAAAAAAGACTGTAATTTTTTACAAGCCTATTTATCTTTAAAAACAAATTGTTCTACTCTCATATGAAGATTATATTTATCTCTAAGCTTAGCAATTTCACTCATCATTTCTGTTTTATGATGTTTTTCTATTGCATCTTCATTTTCCCATCTATCTATTAATAGAACAGTTTCTTCATCATCCATTGGAAAGAAATACTCATACTTTAAATTACCTTCTTCATTTCTTATTCTTTCTACAAGGCCACTTTCTACCATTTCTTTAGCAAAAGCCCTTGCACTACCATTCTTACCTGTATAATATATATTTATTGTTAAACTCATTTTTCTTTCTCCTTTAGTTCATTAATATCTATAGTTAAAATAGAATCTTTATTTCTGTCTAACATACAGACCAATTTATTATCATCCCAACATTTAAAATCAATATCACAACCTAATTCATAATACTTTAAAGGTAAATTAAACCAATTACTAGACTCTACTATTTTCATAGGTTTAGTAAAATCTAAAACAATTAATGAATATGGAGTTCCCCAGTAACAACCACTAACTACTAACAAGTTATTATTAATATTATAATTGACATCGCACCAAATAAAAGTTTCTTTATTATCTAAATAAGATTCACTTGGTATATAATTAATACATTCTAATGTCTTTAAGTTTAAAACACTATAACCATATAAATCTATAGAAAATAACAAATATTTACTACCATCAGAATGTTTTATAATAGTAGCATATCTAGATATATTATAAATATTTTTCCATTCATAAATCATTTTTTCATCTTTATATAATCTACATATTTCCCCATCTTTGTTACTATCTATATCTTTATAGTAATAATATTTTATAGAATATTCATCATCTAACTCTACTTCATTTGTTGGCTTTAATAAGTTACATTTAGTATAAACTAATTTATCTAACTCTTTAATTAACTGATTATATTCTTCACTACCATAAAAGTTCATATTAATTACCTCGATCTTTCCAAAAATCATAAATGGTATTAGCAAGTTCTTTTGGATTATCTACATTAACTTCATGAGAAGAATTATCTATAGTTTTAAAAGAGCTATTATTAATAAATTTATTTAATAATTTTGCACTTTCCATGTTTTGCTTATCATTAACACCACATAAAATTAAAGTTTTACAAGTTACTTTATCTAAATTAATTTCTATATCTAAATTACTCATAGAATTAACAAGAGAAATAAAATCTTTCTTCTTACAACCAATTTTCACAAAAGTAGATCTAGGCATAACCTTGAATATTAGTCCTTGAACTTTAAAAAGAAACTTAGGAATCTTATAAGGTGTTCCTATTAAAATAAGAGAATTTACTTTATCAGGAAACTCTTTTGTATAATTTAAAGCAAGTATACCGCCAAGAGAAAGGCCACATAGATTCAATTTTTCATCAAATCTATTGCAATAATTAGAAAATTGTTTATATAAAGTATCATAATCTGGTGTAACATCTTTTACCATTGAATATAAACTAGGAACTTCTACCTTTATATTATTATTTTTTAACTCCTTACCTACTATATCCCAACTTGTTTCATTTTGTCCTAATCCGTGTACTAAAATATTTTTCATTACCTCACTACTTTCTATATTTCTCTATATAAAAACTATTAACTACTACTACATTATTTCATTAAATCTGTATAATACATAATCTCTTTATTTAAAGATTTAGCATATTCTATTTCACTTTTAGTACTACTTCCAATATAACCATCTACATTAACAACAAGTATAGCATCACTTAACTTTATTTTTTCTTTATGCATTTTATCAATCATTAAAGCTTCTTCTTTGCTATAATCATCTTTATTAGGTCTTGATAATTCATTAGGCATCAAGATACAATTACCTTCTAAAGTTAATTTTTCTGCTATATCTACCATCTCTTTTTTAAATCTATAACTACCACATACTGTTATTACTTTCATATTTACTCACAACTACCTCCATTATCTTCAAAATACTTTTCTATATTTTCTACACTATGTTCTATATTAGCATAATCTGTAATATCTTTTAAATATATCATCATATCTTTATTACACTCCATACATTCAAAATAATTATCTTCTCCAATTGTAATCAAATAATTATTATCTCCAATAGAACAATTTAAATCAGCAGATATCATCTCTGTCGTTGTACTTTGATCATTAGGAAAAACAGTAAATAAAATTAATGCAATGACAAAAAGTATTACATATATTATTGATAAGATCCCTATTACTTTTAAAATTTTAATTATAATACCTGCTAACTTTTCAGTATTACTAACTTTAGCTTCTAAAACATTTTTAATATCATTATCAGTTAATTCATCTAGACTAACATTAAATACTTTAGATAATTCTTTCGCTTGTTTAATATCTGGAGATGTCTCACCTAATTCCCATTTAGATATTGTCTGTCTAGTAACTCCTATTTTTTCTGCTAAAGCTTCTTGAGAAAGATTATTTTTCTTTCTTAACTCTAATATTTTATTTCCTATATCCATATTTTCTCACCTCATTTAAAAGTATATAATCTTAAAGCTTTTTAATCTAGCAATATATAATGGAAGTTATGCTAATTTTCTTAACATTATAATAACTAATACTTTTTTTTATCTTTCCACTCGTGATAAAGAATATCTTTTAAAACTAACATACTATCTTGTTCATTATAACCATACTCACTAGATAAACTATCAAGCATCATTCTAATTCCTTTAGCATATTTAGATATATCAACTTCTTTTTGATATGTTACTAATACTGGATATTTCTTACCCCAAGCATTTGTCCAATCAATTTTTGATTCTTTCTTTTCATCAGTATTTTTAATAATTTCTTCTATCTCTTTTAAATCTACATCAAACTCTATTAACTCATCTAAAGATAGTTTATATAATTTTGAAAGTTTTTTTGACTGATAAACATCTGGAATAGTCTCATTTGTTTTCCATTTTGAAATAGTTTGCCTACTAACTCCTAATTTTTCTGCAACACTTTCTTGTGATAAACCTGCCTTCTTTCTTGCTTCAAATAAATTATTTCCTAAATTCATTTTATCGACCTCCAAATTAAGTGTACTACCTTAAACTATCTTTTTCTATCAACAACACTTTACATTTTTGCTAGTTTTCTTAACATACTAAGCATATATACTAAAAATAAAGTACAATTATTATAAATAAATATTCCTTATTCTTAACTTCAAATTTCTAATTATACAATGTTATCAATATCATTAACAAGTTTATCTATAGCATCCTCTACATATTGCACATCAACTTCTTTTAATTTACCAAAAACAATAGTTTTAATTTTAGAATCATTTACTTTCTTATGACTTTGATATTCTTTTAACATATTATCTAAGGAAATATTAAATATCTCACTTATTTTAATAATGTTTTCTATATCTGGATAACTTTTTCCATTCTCCCAACTTGATATAGTTTGCCTTGTTACACCTAACTTTTCTGCAAAATTATCTTGTGTAAGATTATTATCTAATCTAATATTTTTTAAACTCTCATTAATTTTCATAGAATTTTCCTCCTAACAAGGCAATAATAGCACTTTATATTTTAATTTTCTATCAAATTCACTTTACATCATATGTAAAAAATACTTTACTTTATAACTAAATATTATTCTTTTTCCATTTCCTAATTTTACTTCTAAAGTTTTTAAAGTTAGAAACTGTATTTAAATGAACTAATCTACAAACACTAAACTCTTTACCATTTGTTTTAGCCCAATTTCTTTTTCCTTCTTTAAATAGTTCATCATCTGATAAATTATCTATTAGTTTAATAACATCATTTACTTTTTTATTAAAGTTATCTACTAATTCACTTAAAGAATAACTATTATATCTATCATAAAAACTTTTATATAACCACTCTAAATCATTCCACTTCCATTCAGTAGCAAGTGGTGTTTTTTGAATGCCTTTTTGTTCTTCATTTTCCCAAGCCAAAACTAAATCCATCCACCCAATACAAAATGATAACATTTGAAAAGGGGTATATCCAACTTCCTCATCAACTATATTTATAGATGATTCTTTTATATCCGAATATTCTTTAATAAACAAATTTGCATTGTTTTTAATCGTTTCTATCAATTCTAATTTATTACTGTATTTCATAATTCCTCCATAAATTGTAATTTAGTGAATAGTATGGGCTGTTATAATTGTGTAACTATATGAGTTAATAGTTATCCTTATATGATCAGTTTCACAATACCAATTCTTTCCTTGTTTATAAATATTACAGTCTTTATCTAATATTTTATTTTTACAGTATTCAACTACATCATTAGTATTTAATTTAAGATTTTTTTTAATCCTATCAATACCCATTTCAGTAGTATGAACTTTGTCTATATTAGATAGTAATATTTCTTTATTCATTTATTATCAACTCCACAATTGTAATTTGTCTTTATTTTTCTTTTATATAACTTAATATTTTAGTTGTTAATGGGTTAAATACTATATACAATATATAACCAATAATTCTACCAAGTACATTAGTTATTAAATCTGTTATATCTGATGACCTAAAACCATTTATTAAAGGCTGTAGCAACTCAATACTTAAACTTAATAAAAATGTATATAATACTATCTTTATTAAATTTGTTCTCTTGTTTTTTATAAGTGGTAATAGAAATCAAAATGGAATTGTCATTATAATGCTTAAAACTACTTGTCTAATAAAATCTCCTCTGTCATCTAAAATATCAATGAAAGGTACTAAATTCATTGGTACATAAGAATGATTAAATACAAATGGTAATGCACTAATTATAGGCATTAAAGTAAAATACAATACAAACGACAAATATATATACATTATAGTATTTATAAACAATATATCTCTTCCTTTTACTTTCTATTTTTTATAAAATATAAAAATATATAAAATGATTAAAATAATAAAGTCTAATAACTCTTTCATATTTCCTTCCAACATATGAATTTCCATTTGAAATTAATAACTTAATTTTGACATTTCAATAATAAATAATTAACATTTTTTGTTTGATTTAATTTCTGCAGGGTTTCCTACTGCAATCACTCCAGAGGGAATATTTTTAGTTACAACACTTCCAGCACCTATAATTGAATTATCACCGATAGTAACACCTGGTAAGATTGTGCAATTCCCTCCAATCCATACATTTTTACCAATTATTACAGGTTTTCCAAATTCTACATTTTCCTTTCTTTCTTTATAATCTAATGAGTGACAAGCAGTATAAATATGAGTATTTGGACCGATTAATGTATGCTCACCAATTTTAACAGGACATACATCTAATATAACACAACCATAATTTAACATAACATTTTTCTCAATAAAAATATTATATCCATAATCACAAAAAAATGGTGGTTTTATCCAAAAATTTCCTTTTGTATTTATTAATTTTCTCATCAGTCTTGATTTCATATTTAACTCATTAAAACTTCTTTTATTATATTTAGTACAAATTATATTAGCTTTTGCACGTTCAAACACTAGTTTAGGATTAGCAGGATTATATATTTCTCCAGAAATCATTTTTTCTTTTTCTGTTTTCAATTTTTATCACTCCTTCTCGTAGTTTCAAATTACTATTTATTAGTTAATTTAGCCTTTAATTTATATATATTTATAACTATTAAAACTATTAAGATAAGAAACATAACTAATATTATCCAAGGCACTATCATTTTATCTACTGTTGCTGTATGAAACAAAAACTCTAAGTCTGTTCCACCAAAAGCAAAACTACTTTTTCTCTCACAAAACAAATAAGTAGCAATAGGTGTAATCACTGTTAATAACATTTGAATTATACCAAGTTTTCTATTATCATTTATTATTGCAAATATTCCTATTGTAATACCAAATCCAGTTAATAATCCGATTATAAAATCCATATTTATCTCTCCTTAACAAGTTACTATTTATTAAATATACTTACTCGCTTCCTTCACACTCAAGTTACTCATTTTATCTTTATATTTATTTATAAATTCTCTTACCCATTCAGGATTAGTTTTAGAATAATCTCTTAAAGCCCAACCTATCGCTTTATTAATAAAGAACTCATCACTACCAAAATTATTAACTAATATTTTTTCTAGTAATACCGTATTAGTTTTTTCTTTTCTACCTAGTTGATGATCTATGGCTACTCTTCGTACCCAAATATCATTAGCTTTAGACCATTCTAGCATTAAATCATCTACTCTATTATCTTTTAATCCTATTTCACTGATAACTTTATCTAAAAAATCAATTGTATCCCACCACTGTTTTGTTTTAATATACTTTTCTATTTTAGGTATATCATCATAAGTTAAAAAGTTATTCATTGCAATTAAATAATCAGATACTAAATATTGAAATTCTCTATGTGAATCTTCGTAACATTTATCAAGAAAGTCCCAGTCAACTTTTTTACCTTTCTTCTCTTCTTTAACAAAATTTTTATATATTTTCTTTCTTTTTGGAGTAGGAATACCATAAAACTCAAATAAGTTTCTCATATACTTTGCCATTGATATAGCATTTTCTTTATCTTCATTCTTTTCAAAAAGTTTTTTTATTTCTAAGTATTTATCCATAATGACCTCATTCTATAATGCACATTTTAAATTATTATTAAATAATTACAATACATATAGTTGAAATTCTAAATTAATTATATCATCTTTACTAAAAGAAAAATAGTAATACAAACAAAAAAAGACTGGCAGTGCTTATATGACTGAGTTAAAAAATTACTCTCATATTCAATAACTTGAATAAATCATATAAGACTTATATGACAGTTTTTTACATCAAGTATTTATATATAAATAAAACAAATCTTTTAAAAAGACTAACAATTTGTACAAATTTCTATACTTCAGTTATTATTCCTAAATCAATAAGCATAATACCAATTAAAGAAAGTGCATTAAAATATTTATTATTTAAATATTCTTCTGATTCTTTTCTAAATATTTTTAAATTTTCCTTTTTAAAATTTGATGGATCATATTTTCTTATTCCATAAGAATACATTGTTCTATGCATATTCTCTATCGCTAACATAAGTGATTTTTCATCTATATCAGTTAATTCAGGTATTATTTCTTTCATCTTCTTTTTAGCATCCGTTGCACTACTAAAATTTATTTTCCAAAATTGTTTAATAAAGTTTGATAATTCAAAGCTCTCAACACAAGGATAACTGAGTAATAATAACCCATTTATATCATAATCATTATCTAGAGAACTTGTAAATGTATTAAGTGTTTTTAAAACAACATCACTAGTATTTGAATCTGCATCTCTATCCCAAAGAATATATATAGGTACATTTTTCAAACTTCTATTGTACTCTTTCTTTAAAAGGTTATATAACTTATCTTTATAATTTTTATCTTCCATAATTGTTTTTATATTTGAATTAGACGTATTAGCAACAATTATAGTTGAATTTTTATTATTTTTACTTTCAAATTTATCTTTCATTATTTTATTTCTTCTAACCTGAACATAATTATAATCCAAAACCTTTGTAAAAATGTGCTTTAATAATTTAAATTCTTCCTTCTCCCCTTCTACTACTATAACAACTTCACCAATTGATTTATTTTTATTAATCTTTAAACTCTTTGTTGTATTTTGGCATTCCATCAAACACTCCATTTAAATACATTTTCTCAATATTTTGTGATTCTCTTGGATTCTCATCTGAAAATCTTTTAATTAGAGTACCTTCTTTAGCATCAAATTTAAATGAATAAATTTGGTCTGGTCTTAAAATTGAAGTATCTAATAAATTAGTAGAATGAGAAGTAAAAAATATTTGTGAATTTCCACTATTATTAAAGAAATATTTTATTAAAGCTTCTTCTAATTCATTATGAAGTCCACTACTAAATTCATCAACAATAATAATAGCATTATTTTTAGTTACATAATTAATAGGCAAAATCATATTCATAAAAGATTTATTACCAGTAGATTCAAGAGGTAAAGGCATTACAAAGTTAGTGCCTTTCTTTTTTAGGCCAATTGTTTCTTTAGTAGAACTTATAACTATAGTTTTATCAGTATTAGAAAAATTTTTATTAAATACAACTTCACTATTATAACCTAACTTATCAATAAGTTTATTCAATTTAGTTGCATCATTACTTTCAGCATATTTTTCTATAATTTGTTCTGGAAGTTTTACTGGATTATATGACTTTATAGTTCTTCTTCCAAATAAACAGTTAATATATATAGAATTTTTCAAAAAATCAAACCATTTATTTAAAACTATATCATTATTAAATCTTGTATTATAATATTCTAATTTTAATAAAGATAAACTTGGATTAATATTATCATTATCTTTTTCTTCTCCAAAATAAGTTTTACCATTTTTCTTTAATCTTTCAAGCTTTAATTTATTATTAACAAATAATTTTTCTGAATTAATTTCATTACCTTCAAATTCAACAGAATATTTAATATCATTACCATCAACATTGAATGTATAAACCAAACTAAATTTAGTACCTTTAGTATACATTGATTTTTTTACTATAAAATTTTGTTCAGTATTATCTAATAATAAGTCAAATAATAATACTATTGCCTGTAATACTTGAGTCTTACCAGAAGCATTTTCTCCTACAAATAGTGCTCCTTTTAATACTCTATTATCACCAACATTTGTCTCGTTTAGTATTTTTGAATTAGTAGCTTTAAAATCAAAAGTTGTTTCTTTAATAAAAGTTGTATAATCTTTTAATGTAATTCCTGTTAGCACTTATATCACCTTCCTACAATATATTATATTAGATAAATGTAAAAAAAATACAATTAATTTTATTTAAATGTATTTTTTTTACACTATTATACATTGATTTTAATATATGTCAATATTCAAAAAGAAATAACCTTAAATTCTTATTATAAACACATCATATATCTACTTATCATAATATGAAATTTCTATTTTATTTCCATCTAAATCTTCAATAGCAAAACAAGTATAATTATCTAGACTATTAGGAATTTTTAGAGGTTCGTATAATATTTTTGCACCTATTTCTTTACACTTATTAAAAGCTTTATCTATATCATCAGTATATAAACCTAAAACTCCATTATTACCTACAATTCTTTCATCTCCAGTCGCTTCTACAGAAATAATACCAAAGTAAGTTCTATTATCTTTATTTTGCCAATCAGCCCATCTATTTTCAGTTATATTGGTAGGCTCTTCTTCAAATAGTTTTGTATAAAATTCTATTGTTTTAGTTATATCCTCCACCACAAAATAAAAATTATCTATTCTCATAAGTTTCTCCTAATCTATCTTATAAATATAATTATCTTTTCTTGGTTTCTCTTTCGCTTCCATATCAGGATAACCTAATATACAGTTACCTATTCCTTCATAGTCTCCAGTAATTCCTAAAGACTTTAATATTTCTTTTCCCTCTTCTGTTTCAAACTCTTCTTTTGCTCGATGTATCCAACAACTACCAAGTCCTAAAGAACTTGCCGCTAGCATCATATTTTCCATAACTAGGCTACCATCGTAAATATATGTAGGTATACTTTTATCTGCTAGCACTACAATAACAACAGGAGCGCCATAAAAAGGATCAGTATCTACTCCCATAATCTTAGCATTTAATTTAGATAATTTATCTCTGACCTCTTTATTAGTTATTGCAATTATTATAGGAGACTGTCTATTCATACCAGATGGTGCATAAGTACCTGCTTTTAACACTTCATCAATTAAATCATCAGGAACCATATCACTTTTATATTTCTTTATACTTCTTCTTTCAATAATATTTTTAATAACTTCGTTCATAATCAATTCCTCCTACTTTAAGTATAGCATTTCTTCCAAAAGAAAAATAGTAGTATTAAACCACTAATTTTTTTCTTGATTTTACTATCATATAAACTGCCATAAGAAAATTAATAAGACAAATCACTACACCCATACTACCAGTCATAACAGTCTTGAGCCTCATATCATCTCCAAATCTATTTATCATCGCAACTTCTAAAGAAAGCATAGATATCATCGCTACAGTTAAATTAATAAACTTAGTAGCAAGTAAAATGGGATTATCACTCTTTCTATATTTTAAAGCATTAATAATAGCAGTACCTATTAAAATAAAATCATATAAAGCGACTATATAAATAATATAACCAGCATAATTTATATCTTGATTAGTATGAAGTATTAAAACAATCATACCTACTAAGACAATATTTAATAACATTAAAACAATCCCACAATATTTTAACTTTTTATATTCCTTTACTCCATAAGAATTAAAATCTTTTACTTTATATAATAGAGAAAATCTCATTATCCATAAGAGAAAGTAATAGACAGCAAAGGTAATAAACCAAAATGATTTATAGTAAATACCTACTCCAAGATTAAATATAGCATAAGAAATATTTAATATTGTAGATATTACAAGAGTTGTTTTTGTAACTAAAAAGAAATTATCTTGATAAATATTATAAACTCTACTTTTCTTTATAAAGTTATTACTAAATTTGCATACTTTTATAAACCAACATATAAAAATTATTAAAGCATAAGTAGATAAAAGATAAGCGATGTAAGCGATAGGAGTATCTTCTAAAGAAGTAAGGAAAACATATATAAGAAGTCCAAAGCCTATATTAAATAAAAGAAAGCCAACTACTTTATTTGGAAAAAATATTTTTTTAATAACATCTTTCATATATAACACCTGCCTAATATAAAAAGGAGACCTTAATCTCCTCATCACTTAATCTTTATTACCTTTTAAATAAGAATATATTGGATAATTAAGGACACAGATTAATAGACCTATTACACCTACTACTATACCAATTAACATATCAGCCCCTTCAGGATTATCTACCATAACTCTACTCGTTCCAAAGCCCATAATTAAAGCTCCTACTACTCCTATTATCCAAGTAAAAACTATTTCCCAGTTTATTTTACCATGTACTTTCTTAGGGTGAGAATTTCTATAAACATGTATTATACAAAGTAAAATAATAAAACCTACAATACTAACAACAACACCTGCTTTAAATAGATTCCATTCTTTTATTAAGCACATACACATACCTACTGCAAAGATTAATCCTCCAACAGTACCTAGAATAATTTCTAATAAAGTATCTTTCTTCATTATTTACCTCCTACTTCTCACTATTATTTCTTCTCATCTTTTCCTCTTCTTTTAATCTAGCCTTTGCATCACTAACTGTTTCCCCATCTTTAGTTAGAAACTCTTCAACGAATTTATCTTCTATTTTAGTGTAACCTTCAACAACACCATCACTCATCTTTTTAAATCCAGAAGTAACTCCATCGCTCATTTTCTTGAAACCAGTTGTAACTCCTTCAGCAATTTTTTCATTCGCTTTAACTAATTTTGATTTAGCCATTATAATTCTCCTTTCTTTTAAACAACACTTGTTTAGTTATTATAATTTAAGTATAATATTTACAAGGAATGAAAACAATCATCAATTTAACGACATTTGTTGGAATAAAGGAGTTTTTATGAATAAACCAAATAATAAAAGAAAAAAAGAATCAATCGAAAGAATAGAAAAAGTATTTTTGAATCTTATTCAAACTAAAGAGATTAATGAGATAACTGTAACAGAAATATGTAAGGAAGCAAGTATTAATAGATCTACTTTTTATGCTAATTATTTAGATGTCCATGACTTAGCAGATAAAATAGTAGAAAAATTTATAAATAATGTTTATAACTTATATGAAGAAGAAAGAGAAACTAAAAATAATACTAATGATTATTTAAAACTCTTTAGACATATAAAAGATAATCAAATATTTTATAAGACTTATTTTAAATTAGATAGAGATAAACATTTCATTATTACGGAATATGATACTAATCTTGCTAAAGAGTTTTATGATGATAAGTATATAGATTATCATATGGAATTCTTTATGGCAGGACTAAATGCTATTGTTAAGAAGTGGTTAAATAATGGATGTAAGGAAAGTCCTGAAGAAATTAATAAGATATTAAAAGATGAATATAAAAATAAGAATACTCATTAATGATATTCTTATTTTTTACTATAAAGTTCGTCTAACTTCTCTTCAATATTTTTTATTGTCTTTTTTAAAGCATCTATATTCGTATCATCTTCTTTAGTAGTATCATTATTAACATCAAGTGTTACTTTTTGCGAAGCATATGTTTGCATAGTAAGACCAACTAATTGTAACCAGTTACCAATACTATCCTGCTCTTCTATAGATAATTCTTGGACTAAAAGAAGACCTATTAAAAAAGCAGAAGTTGTAAAACTATAAGGACCAACATTAAAAACTATTCTTTCCATAAGTATCACTACCTATTAAAAATATTAATCTTTATAGTATATGCAAAATATTAATTTGTGTATTTCTTATAAAATGAACAATCTTTATCGTGGGAATTAATGATACCTATCGCCTGTAAATAAGAATAAATAATGATACTTCCTACAAACTTCATTCCTCTTTTCTTTAAATCATTTGATATAGCATCTGATAAATCGTTAGTAGTCTTATCTGTTTCATAAATTATTTTATCTTTAGTAAATACTCTTAAATAATTATAAAAACTACCATACTCATTCTTTATTTCTCTAAAAATATTAGCATTACTTATACTAGCTTTTATTTTTAATTTATTTCTAATAATATCTTTGTTATCTAGTAATTCATTAATCTTCTTATCATCATAGGAACAAACTTTATCTAAATCAAAATTATCATAAGCTTTCCTAAAACTTTCTCTTTTATTTAAAACACATTCCCAAGATAACCCTGCTTGAAATGATTCTAATATTAACATTTCAAACAAATATTTATCATCAAAATTAGGTACTCCCCACTCTTCATCGTGATATTTAATGTATATTGGATTATTTAAATTACACCACTTACATCTTTTAATCATAATGCTGTTCCTTTCTTTGGAATAAATAATTTTTCCATATTAACTTTTTCATGTTTTAATAAATAAACTTTCTTATCAATACCACCTGCATAACCAGTTAAACTACCATTTGATCCTACTACTCTATGACACGGTATAATTATTGAAATAGGATTATGACTAACTGCACCTCCTACCGCTTGACTAGACATCTTTTTAAGACCTTTTTGTTTAGCGATAGTATCTGCAATATCTTTATAAGTAATAACTTCTCCATAAGGTATTTCACAAAGTATTTTCCAAACACTTTTTCTAAAATCACTACCTAAAAGATTTAAATCAAGTTCATTTATACTAGGCTCTTCTCCTTTAAAATATCTATCTAACCACTCTTTAGTCTTAATCAATATTTCTTTCTCTTCTTCTTTCATTTCATCTTTTAAGCAAGAAAAATAATATTTCTGTCCTTCTATCCATAAACCTATTAGTTTATTGTTTTTAGAAGCTAGTAAGATATCTCCAATAGGAGATTTATAATGAGTAGTATAAATCACTTGAATCACTCCTTTACATTATCTATCTTTTTTAAACCATCTATAGTTAATAAATATAAACTATCAACTACTTCTTCTATATATTTTCTATCGTGTGAAACACTTATTATTGTACCACTAAACTCTCTCAAAACATTTCTAATAACAGGATTAGATAAAGGACTCACATTTCTAGTAGGTTCATCTAGTATTAAAACATTACACTTATCAAGAACTAATTTCATTAAAAACAACTTAGCTTTTGTTCCATTACTTAAATCTTTTATTTTTCCTGTCATTTCTTCTCTTGTAAATTTCATATTTCCTAAATACATCCTCGCTCTAGTTATATCATCTTTATAATTACTTGGAGCGATAAAATCTAAAACATATTCATAATTATTTAAAATATCATCATAGTTTTGAGGCATATAACCTACTTTAATATCTTCTCTTGACTTTAACTCTTCATAAATAATTTTAATTAAAGTAGATTTACCTACTCCATTTTTACCTACAATACATAAATGAATATTACCTACTACTTCTAATTTAATATTTCTAGATAGAACTTTATTATTAAGCTTTAACTCTTTTAAATCTAAATTAAGAACTACTTTTGTCTTTGGAACTTGCACATCTTCAAAAAAGAAATTAATACCTTCTTCTACATCAGGTAATTCCGTAAGAGTAGTATCATCTAACTTTCTCTCTTGTGATTTTAAAGAATGCATCTTCTTTTTTAATAATCTTGCCCCGTGAGGATCACTTCTTGAAATAGTATTTTGTTGATACTCTACTTTTTGCATAACTTGTTTTAATTTTTCTTGTTTCTTAACAAAATCTCTTTTCTCATTTTTTGCTACTTGTCTTTGTTTATCTATCATTCTAAGTCTTTTAGAAACATAAGTATCATAATCAATTTTTAAAAGAGTATGTCTACAATCTGTTTTACCTTTTATCTGTTCTAAATGTAGAATCATATTAGCAGTTTTAGAAAGTAAGCTCTCATCATGAGAAACATAAAAAATAGGTTTTGAGGTGCTATTAATAAATTTCTCTAACCACTCTAAAGTTTCTATATCTAAATCATTAGTAGGCTCATCTAAAAATAAGATATCAAATTCTTCTAGTAATAATTTTAATATATTTACTTTTACTTTTTCTCCACCTGATAAAGAGATTATTTTTTGTTCTAATATTTCATCTTCTAAATTAAATAGTTCTAAATACTTATAAAGTTCACCTATTTTATTATAATAATCTTCTTCACTATTAAATAGATAATCATATACTTTCTTATTTAAATTATCTTCACTAATTACTTGTTCTAAATATCCAATTCTATTTCCTTTTAAATTAATAGTTCCTTCTACCTCTCCATAATCACACATAGAAAGAATAGTTTTAAGTAACGTAGATTTACCATTACCTTCTTCACCAATAATCGCTAACTTATCTCCTTTATTTAAAGTTAAAGATAAGTCTTTAATTAAATATCTACCATTTACTAATATAGTTAAGTTTCTTATTTCTAACATTATGCCTTCCTTTCTGGCATAATCAAAGTTTATGCCTAACTTATTTAGCAATTATTCTCAATTTTCTCACCTCCGAATTACTGTTTTAATATCTTTATCAGGCAATATTATTTTTTTATTTTACTTCTCCATTTCTTCTATTTTATCACGAAATGTTTTTAATTACACAATTATATTTACAAACTCTTGCAATTTAAAATAAGATAAAATTAAAAGATTAGAGTTTACTTTCTAATCTTACTTTTTTTACTGTCATTTATAGAGCTGACTTCACTCACTTTTTTAGCTACCATTTATAGAGCTGGCTTCACTCACTTTTTTAATTGCCATTTGAGGCTGGCTTCACCTACTTTTTTATTACTACTATTAGAATTAATATATATAACTAACATAACTTAACAATTATGTTTTTAAGATTAATTATTAATATTTTTTATTCCCACTTCTGGTATCATTACATCAGAAGGTGTATCAATTATAAACTCAATTAGTCTAGCAACTTCTTTTGTATCAAGACCATTATCCATATTTTTTTGAATATTCATTTTCTTAAACATATTTGTTTTCATCATACCTGGCATAACATTAGTCACTCTTATCCCATATTTTGCAACTTCATCCTGTAACGACTTTGAGAAGCCAGTTACTCCCCACTTTGTAGCATTATACACAACTCTTTCAGCTTTATGATTTATTCCTGCCTGTGAATTAATATTGATTATTAATCCATCTTTATTATTCTTCATAATTGGAATCACTGCTTTAGAACAATTAATAACCCCAAGTAAATTAACATCAACAACTGAATTGATTCTATCACTATCATTTAATTCTAATTCTTCTTGAATCCAAAGTCCAGCATTATTAATTAATACATCTATTCTTCCAAAATTATCTATAATTTTCTTAATACTTTTTTCTACTAAAGTATAATTTCTCACATCACAAACTTCATAATTACAGTTATTACTATTGGCAACCTCAATTAATTTTTGTTCATTAGTTGCTAAAATTATTACATCATTTTCTTGAGAAAGAGATTCAGTTAATGTTCTTCCTAAACCATCACTTCCACCTGTTATTACTATTACTTTTCCCATCAGAGTTCCTCCTCACAAAATACTATCTTTCTAACAAATTAAAATTTATTGTAGCATTTATATACATTATGCTATCTCTAAATCGTCTATAACTCACAGTACAAATACCACTACAATTATATCATTTATTAAATATATTTAAAACAAAAAGTAGTTACTATTAATATTACACACCAACCATTTCATAACCTAATTTTTCATAGGTATTCTTTCTTTTTAAAAACATTTTTATTGTCTTAGCAAAGTTATCATCAAAATAATCATATATTAATATCTCTTTTTTATTTTCATTTTTCCCTTTTTTTACTAAACTTTAATATCTACTTGTAATTCCAAAGTAATCTTCAACAGTAATCCAATTACCATTATTATATAATTTTTCTGCCAATTCAACACCAACATATCTAAAATGCCAAGGTTCATATTGATATCCAGTTTCATCACTTTTCCCATTTGGATATCTTAGAATAAAACCATATTTATAACAATTATCATTTAACCATTTTCCTTCTTCAGTATTAGCAAAAGAATCATTAATAGTATTTACATCAAAAGCTAATCCTGATTGATGTTCTGAATGACCTGCTCTAGCTGAATATGTATCAGCGGCAACAACACCATCTCTATTTACATAATTATTATATAAAGTTTTTTGATAACTGTATGATCTAAAACCACTTGATATGTATATATTTAAACCATCCGCCTTAGCTGCTGCTTGCATTTTATTGAAAGCCTCTGTTGTAGCATTTGTTAAACCATTTCCATAACTTGATGGTAACGTGTATGTCTTATTAACAACAAGATAACCCTCAATATAAGTAACTCCATTTTTAGTTACTCCTTTAAATCCTTTAGAAGTTGTAAAAAAAGTGGCACCCTGGTTATCATTTGAAGTTATTTGTTTTTCAACATTTTTTTCCTTAATGTGCAAAACAAATTCTTCTTTTGCTTTATTACCGCTAGTATCCTCGGCTATATAATATAATTTATAATCACCAGATTTATTAATATCATATTCACCTTCTACTTGTGGAATAATATTTTCTTTAGAATTATCTTCAACTGTAACATCTTTTAATAAATCAATCTCTTCTCCTATTTCACTCTCAAGCTCATTTTTAAATATAATTTTAGGAGCTTCTTTATCTACAACATTAACTATATATTTATATTTAACTCTTTTTTTGAAAAAATTCTCCACTTGAAAAGTAACTTTTACTTTACCAAGCTTAGTTGTATTAACTAATTCTCTTTTTGTTATAATTTTACCGTTTTTTATATTTTTTATGGCATCAAGATTATATATTTTTTCATTAACATCAACTTCTATATTATTCTCATATTCTAAAACTAACCTTTTAGAATTAAGATATATTCCACCAATAATTAATATCACTACAACTAATACAGATATAACAATAATTATTTTTACTTTTTTCTTCATTCATATACCCCTTTGGTTTACTATCATTATATTACCTTTAGATTTTCTTTCAAGGCAATGAAACAAACACACTGTTTCTATTACTAACAAAATTAACTCATAAATATCCTTTTGTTCTTATTTATCTACATTTCAACAAATTACTATTTGTTGTTTAGATAATTATATCATTAAATAGAAAAGAAAAATAGTAGATTACAACCTACTACTTATATTTTAGTATAATAGTGATTTTATTTATCTATTTTTACTTACCTTTTATATGGCATCTTCCCATCAGTAAGTCCAATTAAATAATCAACACTAGTATTAAAATATATTGCTAATTTAATTAAATACAAACAAAAAAGCGAGAGCCATAGGCTCTCTTCAGGGGGGAATCTAAATACTAGTTCGTAATAATTTAATAATTTGTTGAAGTCTTATAAAATAAGGCTTTTTCATTTTCTTAAATTTATTAGAGTTTATTAAAATAACATTATTTCAAATATTTAGTATCTATTTTTGGTATCTAGAAAATTTAGTATATTTATCTTTAATTATTATTATGAACAAATAATAGTTAAAGGAATATTATATGTATCTATTAAATACGATTGTGTACAACTCAATAAATACATCATGTCTGATGTAATGCTTTTTGAATCTACTCCAGGCTGAACGATAAATATTTTCATATCTATTTTTTTACATCGTAATAAATTTTTAAACTTATATATAGTTTCTAAATCTCCTAATTCAATTCTTGAATAATTTTTTTCTTGTGCCAAATTTTCTCTGTGTAATATATGATCAATTATTGTATCAATATTCGCTCTCCATTTAATAGATTTTTGACATTGTCCACAAACTTCATATAAATCACTAATTCTTTTTCCGGGAATAGTATTACCACTAAACTTACAATGATATAATTCAATATAAATACATTTCTCCTCTTCTCTCAAAGTTACTATATCTGCAATTTCACCAGAACCATCATCATCGAAGATAACTTGATATTTATTACTAGTTTTTAATTTTTCAATCATATGATATTGAATAGAATTTTTAATTTTATTCTTCGTTTGTGATTCTACAGAAATATCAACACTTTCCCAATTTTCTCTAATTATTCTATCTTTGTTAAAATAATTGGAAAGATCTTTATTAATCTCTACATAAAGATTACCTTCAATCGAAGACTGATTATCAAAGAATATTCTTGGTGGATTTTCTTTAAAGTAATCACTTATATTTCCCATACTATTATTATTTTTTAACAATTCTACTTTTTTACCAGAATCATTTATAAATTTATAACCTTTATTTGTAATTTCAAGTTGGAATTGTAAATCATTTATTAAGAATGTTATATTTTTATCCAATAATTCTGCATCCTTTATTTTTAAATCTACCTCATCTAGACTATATTCGTTTATTCCGCTTTTAATAAAATATTTATTATAATCTTCAATCGCTAAATCATCTGGCCACTCTATAGAAATTGGTACACGATTAGGTCTTTTATTGATAACTTTTGGGACTAATGCTGAATTTAAAATATCTTGTGTATTGATTGAGTCATCCAATAATTTATCAAGTATATTGTCACACCAATCCTTCCAATAATCTATTGTTTCTACCCATTTAGACCATATCGTCCCTTTATATGAACAACCAATTGATACCTTACCATTACCATTATATCCAGTACCAAATATGTTGGATTTAATAGAGGTTCCTGCAGCGGAATCACTTATTCCTGATGCAATATCAATCCCTGCATACATTTTATATCTAATTGGGCCATTAATAGCTGTTCTCAATCCTACTGAAGCCATCATTAATCTATTAATACCTGATAATGCCCTAAATACTACATCACCATTAATTTTATTTGTTGTATTGAAAATTTTTTCTGCTATCATATTTGAGATTGTTTTATTAGAAGAATTTATAAATACTGTATTTTTTTCTTTATTCCAATAAACAACATGCAACTCCAATATTTTATTAGTTATAATTTTATTTGATGTCCAAGAAATTGGAGATTCAATAGTTTCAATAATTACGAACGTATTGTTTTCTTCATTTACTGAAATTACAGATAATTCATCATTAAATATTTTTTTCCAATTTTCTAATTGCCATTCATTTATATCAGTTTTATATGCAACCATACTCACTTTTGGAACTAACTGCTTTACCGATATCTCTCGTAATTGTTCTATATCAAAACCGCTCATAAATTGTTGAAAAGATATCTCTTTTCCTATTGCTGTTTTTGATAAATCACTAATTATGTAATCCCAATTAGAATCCAGTGAATACAATTGTTTTATTTCTTCATTAACTTCCTCAATCATAATATTAGCAACTAATGAAGCATTCCCTATTTTCTCATTACTAACCCTGGCAAAACGTCCTATAAATTGAAGAGTAATTGGTAAACTTTTATATTTATCATGAATTGCTGCTATTTTTAAATTTGGTAAATCTATTCCTTCTCCAAACATATCTACACAAACAACTATTCTTGATTCCAAACTTCTTAATTTAGATAAATTATCTTTATTCGCATTTTTTGTTTGGTCACTTGTTATCAATACTGGATTATAATTGTTATATAATTTTTTATATATATTTTCATACAAATCTAAAGCTCTATTCTTTGAACCAGCTCTTACCAACAATAAGTGATCATAACCATTTTGAATATCATTTTTCAAAATTGCAATTGACTTCTTAGCTACTGCTAAATCTGATTTTGAAATATCATATTCAATTACAGGATTAAAATTTATTTTTGTAAAATAACCTTCTTTTTGTGCATTACTTAATGGATAATTATAAATAATTTTGCCGTCTATTTTTTTATTATCATTTCTAAAAGGAGTGGCAGTAAATTGTATTATTTTCGAAGGTTTAAACTTAGATTTTACATTGTTCCAAGTTTTAGCTGCTATATGATGAGCTTCGTCAATTATTACTGCATTACAAGTTCTTTTGAGAATATTTATTTGTTCATCATTAAGTCTAGATATAATACCTATTGTCGAAACAATAATATTAACATTTCGTGTAATATTTTCAAGTGCTTCTTTATCACTAGGTGTTTTTTTTAACAAGCATACATTTGGTAATAAGGCGTTTTCATTTAATATTTTAAATTGTGAAATAAGACCTAAGGTTTTACATTTATTATAAGTTTGATCTCTTAATAAAACACTAGGTAATATAATTAATATCTGCTCTAATTTTTCACTAACTATATATGATAACATGGTTTCTGTTTTACCTGTACCAGTCGGCATTACAACGGTTGCTTCATTATCAGAAACAGTAAAGTGAGATTTTAATGCATATAATGCTCCCAATTGTGGTTTCCTTAGTTTTTTTTCCAATAAATCATAATTTAAATTATTTTCCCATGACTTTATAATATCTTTTTTTAATACTTCATTACCATCATAATTATACTGACAATTAATTAAATTTCCCTCAATACGATATTCCATTATTTCACTTCCTTACTACTAAAAAAACGCCAATACAAAAACTTATAAATATAAGCCTGTACTAGCGCTTCCCTTTTACATATATTATTATATCATGAATCCTGTTATTTTTATTATCTAAATGACACAGTGACACGTTGTTTGTGAGTATCCTACACGCATTTATAGTGTCATAGTGTCATATTCTTTATTTATTAAGTAATTTTCTTTCTTCTTCAATCACTGATTTATCATATCTTATAAATAATGGATTTATTTCTTTAGATAATGATACACTATTTAATCTATTATAATCCCATTCGTTAATACTTACATTTAAATATGTTTCTACTCTTTTTGTTGTTTCAACAAAGTATGGTTTTAATAAATTATTAATATTTAATATAATATTACAACAATTATATAAAATATCTTCGCATTTATCTGAATCTTCTTTAGCTAATTTCCATGGTTCATTTTCATCAAAATACTTATTAGAATAATTTATAAAATCAAATATCTTTGATAATCCATCCTTTGTATCTCCATTATCAATATCTCTACCAACTACATCATATAGTTCTTTTAATTTGTTTTCTAGATTTTTATCAATGCTATTGCTACTTAATTTACCATCAAAAGACTTATTAATAAATTGTAATGTTCTATTTACAAAATTCCCCCACTTACCTAATAATTCTCCATTAATAGAATTAATAAATCCTTCATATGTAAAATTAAAATCTCTTGTCTCTGGATTATTAATACTAAAATAATATCTAATTGAATCAACTGGATAATTATCTAATAGATGTCTTAATGTAATATAATTACCTTTACTCTTTGAAAGTTTTTCTCCTTCTATTGTTATATATTCATCTGAAACTATTTTATCTGGTAATTTATAGTTATCATTTGTGGCTAATAGCAATGATGGAAATATAACTGAATGGAAAGGAATATTGTCTTTAGCATGAATTAAATATATTTTATTATTTTCGTTATTCATCCAAAAATCTTCCCAATTTAAATTGTTATTTTCAGCATACTTTTTACTTGCTGTTACATATCCCCAAACATTTTCAAACCAACCATATAATTTTTTATCTTTAAACCCTTCTATTGGTATGTCAATTCCATAATTTAATGTACGTGATGCACATCTATCAGGTATTCCTTCCTTTAAATATCTTTCAGTAAAATTAACAGCATTTTCTCTCCAAAGATTTCTTTTTGATTCTAACAAACTTTTTATGTCATTTTGAAAACTAGACAACTTAAAATATAAGTTTTTATTTGTTTTGTACGATGTCTTATTTCCACAGATTAAACACTTAGTTTCTTTTACTTCATCGATTGTAAGTAAGCTACCACATTTTTCACATTCATCACCCTTAATTTCAGAACCACATTTTGGACATATTCCAATAATATAACGATCTGCTAAAAATAATTTACAGTGTTCACAATATAATTGTTCTTCCTCCTTTTCTTCTAAATATCCGTTATTGTAATATTTTACAAATTGTTCTTGAACAAACTTCTTATGATACTCATCGTCTGTTCTATTGTATAAATCAAAACTTATACCAAAATCGCCAAAATCTTTATCAAATGAAACATGGCATTCATCTACTATTTCTTTTGGACTTTTATTTTCTTTTAATGCTTTTACTTCAGTAGGTGTACCATAACAATCTGTACCAGATACCAAAATAACATTATTTCCTTTTAATCTATGATATCTAGCTATAACATCTCCTGGCAAACTACTTGCTGCATGACCTATATGCAATTCTCCATTAGCAAAAGGCCAACTAATTCCAATTATAATATTCATATTCTCTCCCTCTTTCTTTAAAATTAAAAACCTCTTAGAAACACTACGTCCCTAAGAGGTGAAAATATTCACGTTACCACTCTTATTTAATAATACATTACTGTATTAAACTCACTAACCTACTTATGTCTTTGCATAGTTATAGGTATCTGCTATAACGGGCATCCCCGTAATGACCTACTAAGAGTCTTTCAGTCATTCGCCTTGAGGGCCATGTTCAAAAAATACTTACATCCTCTTTTTCACCTAACAGAGTTCTCTAAAATGCTTTATATTTTTTTACTCTTCCTCGCAATGGCTTTGTGAATAAGTAGATTATAGCACTTTTACACTAATTTGTCAAAAATGTGTCTACTAAACCAGCAAAAAAGAATAAATTTCTTCGCAAAGTGTTAATTTTAACTTTATAATAACCAACAATTTTAAAAATTTAAAAAAACTAGAGTCGGAAATTTTTACAGTGTATTTACACTCTTTTTGTCGTGGAATAATTTATGCGAAAAAAAAGATTTATGTTATTTTATCTTCCTTTACACATAAATCTCTTCTTTTTAAATTAATTTGCTCTTTTTTGTTGAATTGTATATAAACAAAAAGCGACGGACATAAGTCCGTCTTCAGGGGGCGAAGTTGTTTAGTCACTTTTTATTTTACAACTTCATTTTTCCCTTATTTTTTAACTTTTTTTGTTTATTTTATACCAACATAAATTAAATAATTTTAAAAGTTTTCTAACTTTTTAGCACCTAAATAGCAC
>CASDWO010000046.1 GCA_949284575.1 uncultured bacterium | reverse complement strand
TCGTTGGCCCACGATTTTGTTTCACACTTCCTTTAGCCCCAACCTCACGATTGATGCGTTGTGCTTCCCTAACACTTCGTCGATACCTACGCGTGTAGTGGACTTACACCACCTAGTCATATGTCATGCACGGCACACTATAAAAATGACCTAGAGTTTATCTAAGTCATTTTGTCTCTTAAAATTGAAATAAACAACCTTTTTTGATATTCTTATTATAACCACAAAATAGAATAGAGGTTGTTTATGAATAAAGTATATAATACACAAGAAGAAATCGCAAGTAAAATGAAAGAATTTTTATTAAAAGTTGATCCTAATATTAGAAAGACACAACTTAAAATTATTCCATATATATCTTTAGGTATGATTTTATCCGAATCATCTGTTGCAAGTGATATCGCAAAGCATCTCAAATATGATTTTTCTTTAGTTCAACTTGATTCTGTTATTAGAAGAATTAAACGTTTCTTTAAAAATAAATTATTTAATCCTTATAAATTTTATGATCAAATTATTAAATATGTTATCTCTAATTATAAAACTAAATATTCTGACAAGACTGTTCACATCACTTTTGATCATATGCTTTCTCATGATAATTATACTGTTTTTATGATTTCTATGAGAGTTGGTAAACAAGGTATTCCTTTATGGTTTAGATGTTTTGAAAATAAAGATGATTCTGATGCCTTTAGTGAAGAACTTATTAAAGAAGGCATTTCCTATGTTTCTAATCTTTTTGATTCTTCTTATAAACTAATATTTCTTGCTGATAGATGGTTTAAATCTGTTTCTTTAATGCAACATATTGATTCACTAGGACATACTTTCTGTATTAGACTAAAAAATAATATTAAAGTATTTATTTATGATAAAAAAGAAGGACATAAAGTTTGGAAGTTTATTGAAGATATAAAACCTCTTATGTATCACTCTAGAATTTTTAGAGATATTTTACTCACTAATTACTCTTACAAGACTAACATAGTTATTAGTAAAAAAGATGGTGTTGATGAGCCTTGGATTATTGTCACTAATGGTGATTCTAAAAGAGCCATTAAAGATTATGGTTATCGTTTTGGCTCTATTGAAACTTTATTTAAAAACCAAAAATCTAATGGATTTTATATAGAGTCTGTTGCTAAAGCAGGATTAGATTATTTTACTTCAATGTATTCTATAACCTGTTTTACAATTCTTTTCTTAACTATATTAGGTGCTGATTATTCTAAAAATACAAAATGTTATAAAAAAGTAAAAATAACTACTCACAAACGTTTTATTCAAAATGGAGTTAGAATAAAGAAAAGGGTAATGTCTTTATTTAACACAGGACTTACCTTGTTTCATCTTGCTTTTAACTCCTCAAGATATATTAGACTCCCCTTTTCTTTTATTCTTTACGACATCTAAAAAAATTGAACTAATTAAAGTTCTTTTTGTCGTGTATTAATTTATGTAAAAAATGTAACTTTTAGTATCAAAAGTTACACTTTTTCTTCATTTAATCATCTTTGCTACTAATTAATATACTATTGGTCGTATTTTTATACCAATTTTTCCTTTATTTTCCAACACTTTAATTAGAACTGTCCGTTGCTAAGACTTAAAGTAACAGTAAATTCTTTAGTCTCTCCTGCTGGTACTGTTAAAGTATTTCCATCTTTTCCATCTACTTCTAACTTTGCTGTTAAATTACCTGTAACTATTCTAATAGCATCATCTTTTTCTTTAGATACTGTAAACATTGCATATGAAAAATATATTCCCACTATTAATACACTTACAAGTACTGTTCCTATTATATAAACCTTACAAAAACTTGTCTCTAGCAATAATTTTTTCATCAAATCTTACTCCTTTTATATATATAATCATCAAAACTGCTCTTATATTTAAATTAATGTTATAACTATTGCAATGCTATTTCAAAAGGATCATTTTTAGTACCTATTCCACCAGTTATTACAACATTTTGTTTTAAATTTAAAGCAGGTTTAATGCCATAATTCTCTGAAGGCTCTATAATCGCTAAACTTCCATATCTATCAGGTGCCCAAATCCAATCATTATTGTACTGGTTAGTATATTTTGTTAGTAACCAATAATTAGATATTAAGTTAGTAACGCTTTTATCACTTTCTTGATATCGTTCAAATTGTCCTGCCATTAATTCGCCTAAACGAAGTAGGCCTACTTTAGCATTAGTTGTAGTTGTCAATGTATTAGTCATACTAGTATCAGTATATTTAGCAAGTTTATAACTTCTTTCCACATCATTACTTATTGTTCCTAAATACCATGTAGTATTATCACTAATCATATTAACTTGTTCTTCAGTTAAATAACCATTACTAGGATTCAAGTAATCATTATTTAAAAAGCTACCTATTGTATTAGTATCTGAATAATTTGTATTATTTCCAAAGATAGTGGTTTTAAATGTTCCTGAATCTTTAAGAGGATTAGCACTAGTTATTTTTGTTTCATTTTCACTTTCATGACTTACTATTACATATAAATTATTATCTCCTGCACCAAAACTAATATATTCTCCGCTATATCTCGTATTAAGTAGTGTTCCATTTAAATTAGTTTCGTTATCTCCTGTTAATCTAAAAGGATTATCATAAGTTCCTCTTCCTGATTCTATTTCTACATTAGATTTTAAATTAATTACTGGACGTACACTAACATATGATTCAGCTAAAGCAAGAGTAGAAGAAATTTGTCCTACTGAACTAACAACCCAAACATTAGAAGCACTCTCAGTAGAAGTAGCAGTACTCCAATAAAGTCCATTATTTAAATATGACTTAGCATAATCATTACCATGATATCCTGATTGATACTCATAAGTATTAAGAGTTCCTACAGCACCTGTTACTGTTTTAGTATTATTTGGTTTTATTATGTTTCCTAAAGTATTATTAGTAGGAGTGACATCAAAAACACTATCTGTTATAATGAAGTTCTCATAATCTCTTAAATTACCTAAGAAGCCATCTACACTTGTATCATTTAACCAATCATGTAAATGTGAACTTTCATAAGTAGCATCACTTGTTATATTATTATATGGAATCGCACTTATATTCCATTCAGTTATTAATTTTACACTATTACTATTAGGATCTGTTGATACAGCTCGCCAAAGTTTACCACTATACCATATATAATTTCTTGGTTCTTCGCCTGTTATAAAAGTTTGCTCTTCATCATCATAATTTAATCTATTCATGATATCATCTTCTAAAACTTCTTTTACAGGACCTGTTAGTTTTAATTTTCTAAACAAATGTCCATCTGAAGGCAAAGTTAAATCATTGTAATCTAATCCTACACTTACTCCCAAATTAATTGTTATTTCACTATCTGTAATATTATCTAATCTTATTAAATATTTATTACTTGATCCTACAGTTTCATTTTTTTCTAAATTAACACCTGTCGCTTCAGGAGTTATGTTATAGCCTTCACTTTCTATATAACCTGTATCAACACCACTAGGTAAATCACCTTTATAATAAAAATTAAATCTTGCTATTCTATTATTAGGATTAGTTAATGTTACTACAAATTCCTTACTACTATTAGCAGGAACAGTTAAAGTATTGCCTTCTTTACCATCTACTTCTAATTTATAGGTTAAATTACCTGTAACAATTCTAATCGCATCATCTTTTTCTTTAGATACCGTAAACATAGCATAAGAAAAATATCCACCTATTATAATTAAACTTATTACTATTATCGACACTATATAAATTTTACTAAAACTAGTTTCTAATAACATTCTCTTCATTAGTCAATACTCCCTTTAATTTAATATTTCTAATATAAAAACTACATCCTATTATATTTTTATTATACACTAATAAATTCAAACGGAACTTAAACACTTTCAGAAACGAGAAAACACTCAAACCATTGTAAAATGGTTATTTTTTTGTCAATTTTTACATTTTTATATTGCGTACATTCTACGTACATTGTATAATGAAGGTATAAGGGTGAGATAATATGAGG
>CASDWO010000045.1 GCA_949284575.1 uncultured bacterium | reverse complement strand
ACGTAAAATAATGGTAAGTTTAATCGCTTACCATTATTTTTTTATGTATTTTAGCACCTAAATAGCACCTAAAATATTTTTAAAGGCTTAAAATCCTTGTAAAATAAACAAAAGCGGAGCCTTTCGGCTCCTTCAGGGGGTGCTGGTGGTACTACTATTTCTTCTGGAGCTTATATTTCTAATAAATTAATGATCGATTATGCTGCATGGCAAATTTCATTAAATAATACGCAGTTAGGTGTTGGAAAATCTGTTACTGCTAATAGTGATAGTGGTGGTGCTGGTGGCGGTTACTATGGTGGCCTTGTTACTAATAATGGTAATGGCGGTGGTGCCGGTGGTTCTTCTTTTATCAGTGGTCATAAAGGGTGTATTGATGTATCAAATGAAGTACCTAGTATTACAGATTATGAAGAATATCAAGAGGAAGATAAATATCGTTCTACTTTAAATGTTAGTATTTATGATAGTAAAGAAGAACTTTTAGAAAATAGATATTATATTCAAATAGTTAAAGATGGTAAGGTTGAAACAACAGATTTTTATGATATGTTAGAAGAACATCAATCTGTTAATCAGTTAATTAATTATGACTTAGAACGTAATACTAATTATGAGATTAGATTATGTGTTAAAATTAGAGATAGACTTTATACTATTGCTGTTAATTCTTTTAGTACAGAAGAAGAAATTAGAACAATTAGGACAACAGATGATTTCTTTTCAGTACATACGAATGGTAAATATTTAGTCGCTAATGATCTTGATTTTAGAAGTATTAATACTAGGTTATCAATTAGGTTTTCTGGTACAATTGATTTTCAAGGACATCAAGTCTTACTTAATGTTTTAAATAGACCAAGTTCTTTGTTTTATTGGATAAGTTCTAATGGAAAAATTATGAATTTGGATGTTCATTATTATTTTGATAATACGACTGCTAAAGGTAGTTATTATGGGTTAATAGAACGTTTATATGGAACAGTTGAAAATATTAAAGTTACTTTAGAAGAAGCTAATGATTTTAATAATACAACAATTTCTTTATTTTGTTATGAAAATAGAGGAGTGATTAGAAACTTTGTTATTCATAGTAAAGCATCATTATCAGGTTCATACTGGTTAACTTTAGGATGTTTACATAATTATGGTGTTATGGAAGATGGGTATGCTTATGGGGAACCTATTAATGCTACTTATCCTAATACTACGAATACAAATAAACGTGTAGGTGTTTTTGCAGGATATTCTGGTGAGAACTCTAGTTATAAAAATATATATTCTTTAGTAGGTATTAATTTACCTGAAGCTAATATTTCAGGAGATCTTGATTATCAAGCTGGTAATCTTTTAGGAGAAGTAAATAAAGCGATTGTAAAAAATGCTTATAGTTATGTTCCTGATGAAGGAAGAAAATATACACAGGATCCTAACTTTGGTATTATTTCTTATTTAAATGCTAGTAATGTTTATTATGCTAGTAATCATAATTATCAAGCTAATTATTCAGATAAAATATCTAAACTTGCGTTATTAGATACAGAATTTCAAAATAAGATTTTAAATAGTAATAATATGTTTGATGTTGATACTTATGTAAATTATGGATATTATCCACATATTATTTGGCCTAGTATTATGCCTAATCAAGATTATATTGAACTACCAGTTGTCGAAGATGATGATTTAATAGATATTACTACGGTTGATAAAGTTACTCAAGAAGGAGAGATAGCAACTGTAGAACTAACAGTTAGTAATCCAGGTAATGAGAAAATTATTGATATTTCAATAAAAGATCTTACAAGTGAAATTATTAGTCAGGAAACAGAAGATGGGAAAACTAAATTAGTTATTAAAGTTTCTAATCCAACAAGATATGTTTCTTCATATTTTATTAGATCTATAACATCACTTAGTGCTTTTAATATTCCTTTTACAAGGACTTATGAAGAAAATGAAAGAGCTTTAGATATTGATATGTATAAGAATGTTTCTTCTATTGAAGAGTTTAAAGAGATTAAATCTAGTCTTAGTGAAAATTACCGGTTAACGGAAGATTTAGATTTTAAGAATGCAACATCATTTCAACTAGGTAATTATAGTGGAAAACTTAATGGTGATGGACATACAATTAGAAATATTACTATTAATTCAGGAGAATCTTTAATTACGAATTTGTCAGGTACTATTGAAAACTTATATGTTGAAAATTATACAAAGACAAGTAAGACTAATTATGGAGGGCTTGTTTCTAATGCTACTACTAATTCTAGAATTAGTAATGTTCATATGAAAGATGTAAGTATTAGTGCTAATACATATTTAGGTGGTCTTGCTGGTTATGCTAGTAATGCTACTATTGTTGATAGTTCAGTTACTAATTATACTGTTAATAATGTAGATAATGCTACTGAAATTAGAATTGGGGGTCTTGTTGGAGAAATTAGTTCTGTTTATATTAATAACTGCTATGTTCAAAATATTAATTTATCTTTAACGACACCTGATGTTGTTTATGCAACAGGAGGCTTAATTGGTCAAGTATCTTCAGGAATTATTGATTCTGTTTATGCGACAGGTAATATTAATACAAACTTTCAGGAAACTGGAGGATTAGTAGGAAGAAATTCCGGTTATATTAGAAATGCTTATACTAATGTTAATATTTATAGTCAACAAGATTTATTAGGAGGTATTGCAGGATATTCTTCTAATACTAATATTAGTAATACTTTAGTTGTAGGAGATATTTATAGTTATTTAACAACTACTACTAATATGCATAGAACTATTGGTAATCAAGCAGCAGTTAATTCTAATTATGCTTGGGATTTGCAAAAAATAAATGGAGTTATTAATAATGAAGTAAATGGAGATATTTTAGTAACTACTGATGAAATTAATACTAAAGGAATATATAGTTTAAGTATTGATATTGGTGATTATTTTGATGATAGTAATGTACCTTTAAATTCTTTACCATATTTATATAATTCTACGAAAACAGAACTTTTACCTAATCAGGAACCATCAACTTTGAATTTTGTTTCTTTTGAAATATTAAATACAACTATTTCTAAAGGAATTGAAGATGCAACTATTTTATTAGAAATAGATAATCCTTATGAATATGAGATAACTGATTTAAAAATAGATGGTTTAAAAGTTACTAATATTAGAAAAAATGAAATTGTTGATAAAGTTACTAACTTAGAAATAGAAGTTGTTCCAGAAAGATATTATGATAGTTATATGATAGAAGAGATCGTTTATCTTGATGAAGGAAAAACAAAAAATTATAAAAAGTCTGCTAAGATAGCTTTACAATTTTATAAAGATATTAGAACTTTTGAAGATTGGCAAAATATTAGTTCTACTACTTTTGAAAATTATCGATTAGTTAATGATATTGATTTTAGTGGTAGAAAGAATATTAATACTAATGTTTCTATTAATCGTTTAGAGGGAATTGATAATGGTTATAGTTTAAAGAATATTGATTTAAGTTTTAAAAAATCAGGTGAGGCTTTAATTAAGACAGTTACTGCTAATATTAATAATGTTAATTTTGAAAATATTACAATAAAAAATACAGGTAGTGGAAATTATACAGGTATTATTAGATTTACTATGGGTAATGTTAGTAATATTAAATTTAAAGATATTACAATTGATGCTCCTAATATTTCTTATTCAGCTTGTATTTCTAGTGATAGAGCAGTTTCTATTAGAAATATCTCTTTAGATGGTATTAATGTATCAGGTAATAATTATGTAGCAGGATTTATTGGAAGAACAAGAAATTATGATATGACTTATTTAGAGATAAATGATGCTACTATTACAGGAAAAGGTAATTATGTAGCAGGATTAATTGGTTATCGTGATTATTCTGAAAATGCAACAGTCTTTCATATTACAGGTAGTAATTTAACTGTTAAAGGTGCTAGTGCGACAGGGGGTATTTATGGTTATGGTGGAGCTTCTTTAGTTACTGTTACTAATGCTAATGTTACAGGTACTTCAAATGTTGGCGGTATTATTGGTCAAAATGGAGTTAGAAACTTAAATGATAATATGATTAGTGATAGTACTATTTCAGGTAGTTCTAGTAATATTGGGGGAATATCAGGAACAAATGATAACTTTACAAATTTCTATGTTTCTAATTGTGAAATCATTGGAACAACTACTTCTGCTAATAATGTTGGTGGTATTGCTGGTAGTGGAGGTTGGACTCTTAATAATACTGGTATTTGGGATAGTAAAGTAACTTCACTTGGTAATGGAGTTGGAGGTATTAAAGGGGTTTTATCTTATGCTACTATTAATAGAACTTTTGTAAGAAATGTTGAAGTAAGTGGTGCTTATTATGTAGGTGGAGTAGTTGGAAGAACACAAAGTGTTTCTAATACAATTAGCTTAGCTTTAGTTAATGCAACTGTTACTGCTACTAGTCATAGTGCAGGTGGAGTTATTGGTTATATACCTAATTTAAATACTACTTCTGCTAATAATATTACTCGTCTTACTTATAATATGGTACAAAGTTCTAATGTTACAGCACCTTATGAAGTCGGTGGCTTAATTGGAAGAATTCAAGCTGAACTTTATTTGGGACACTTTAATAGTAATTTAGTTGCTGCTAATGTAAAATCTACTGTAGATGGAGGAAATATTGGAGCAGTTATAGGTAGTGGTGATAATTATTCAAGAAATATTACTAACTTAGCAGTCTATGAGAATACAACAGTAAATGGAGTTTATGTTAAAGATCAATTAACTAATTTAGGTTCTGCTAAAATATTATCATTAGATAATCTTAAGACGCAGAGTACTTATACTAGTTTAGGATTTTCAACAGGTAACTTTAATTATACACCGCTTAGTAGTAATGCTTATCCAATGCTTATTAATGTAAGTTATCAAGAAAATATACCTTTACCAGTTGATATTTCTACTTTTGCTCTTAGAAGAAGTGTTTTAACAAGAAGTGAAGATCCACATCTTTTACCTGATCTTACAGTTTATGCTAGTGGTATTGATACTATAAATATAGAGTTTAGTAAAATTGATCCTGAGACTAATTTTATGATTTTAAATTCTTCTTTAAATGAACCAATTACAAAGAGAGTTTATACTATTCAATATGATTTTAAAACAGATCTAGTTATAGAATTAGATGATGGTATTAATAAAAAAGTTATTACTAAGAAAGCTAGTGATTTAGCAAATAAAATATTAGTTAATAAAGATCAGTATTATTATTTAGAAGATGGTAAAATAATAAGTAATGCTAAAAATATAAAGGGTGAGTTTGTTAATTTATATGATAATAAAGCTTTAAGTATTAATGGTAATATTTATTCTCTTTTAGATTTTGATGAGATTAATAATAATATAAATTTATTTAGTGAAGTTGAATTAACACCTTTATATGAATTTTATTATGCTGATCATTTAATATCTACTTATAATAACTTTTCTTTAATTGATAATAATAAAGAAGTTAATAAACAAATATTTGTTAAAAATGAACAACTAGAATTAATAGATAGTCTTTTAGATAATAAGAAGAATATGTTACTATTAGATGCTTATAATAATAATTATTATGTTATTACTTTAGGTAATGATGGTAAACTTTATGCTTTAAAAGATGATATTACTTATCCTGATGGTTTTAAAAATCGTGATATTAAAGCGATTAGTAGTAATGTAGATAATAATAGTAGTTTATTATTTGTCTTATATGAAGATAATAACTATGTATGTTTTGATTATAGAACAGGGTTAGTATATGCTTTAAATGATAAGACTAAAGAGTCGTTAAGTTCTTATTTTAAAGCTAATCTTTTTGGAGCTAGAAGTAGTATTTTAAGTAGTGATACTAAAACATCTTATGAAAGATCATTAGACTTAGTTGAAAAATTAGAAGATGTAACGGTAGAAGAAGTATTAACAGGAATAAAAGATGAAGAGAAAACTGATCGTAATAATTATATAACTGTTTATGAACCACTTCGTAATACTTATGTAGTTTATGATCTTAATAATTATTTAGAGAGTGTTAATAATAATATAGATACACCTTTAGAAGATAATAGTGATATTACTACTAGTGAAGCTTTAGAAAATACTCCTTTAGTGGATGATCAAATTAGTAATAATGCTAAACTTATAAAACATTATAATTATAAAGATAGTAGTGATAAAGTTAATTGGTTAGTTATTTTCTTTGGTATTTTAGTATTAATTATCTTCTCATTATTCTTGTTAAGAATAATATTAAAAAGACAAAATTTAAAACAGTCTTCATAAAATAAGAGTTTCGTTTAAATGACGAAGCTCTTTACTTATTGCTAATAATAAAAAAAGTAGGTATAATAATTATATAAATAAGATGTAAAGTAGTGGTGGTATTTAGTGACTAAGAGAAAATTAAAACTTAAAAAAAGTGCCCAAAAGATACTTTTGATAATTTTGGGAATTATTGTCGTAATAGGAATTATCTTTGGCTTTTATATGAGTAGAATAAATGAGTTAAAGAGTTTAGGTTATAGTGATGTAGCAGCTAAGAGTATTGTTTTTAAGTTTAAATATTCTTATGTTGTTAATAAGGGAAAAAATAAGACTTTAAATGCGGCTTTTGAAAGTGATAATTATAATGAGAAGTATTTAGATAATTATGCTGATATTACTTATCAAAAACAAGATAATTTAATTAGTAATATTAATAAGTTAATAAAGAAAGGTTATAGTGATAAAGAGATATCTTTAATTATTTCTAGAGGTGATGATAAGTCTGTTAGTTCTTTTGCTAAAAGAGATAAGGTTAAGTATGTAGAAGAGTTTTTAAATGTTTCTTATGCTAAGTTAGAGAATTATGATCGTTATGTAGCTTATCAAGAGAAGGAATTTGATGATGCAGAGACAACAGTACTTTATGTAAATATGGATTTTGATAAAGAAGATTATGTTGATCCTTTAGTAATAGATAAGTTTGATGATTATGTATTAGTTAATAAACATAGACAGCTTAGTAGTAATTATATTCCTGATGATTTAGTAACTATAGATGAAGAGTATGTAAAAGCAGATGGAGAGATTGAAATAGAAAGAAATGTTGCTAAAGCTTTTTATGATATGGCAAGAGATGCTAGTAAAGAGGGAATTGAATTAATGGTTAGTTCTGGGTATAGAAGTTATAAAGATCAAGAAGAAATAATGAATACATATTTAGAGCTTTATGGACAAAATTATGTAGATAATTATGTGGCAAAGCCAGGATTTTCAGAACATCAAACAGCAATGAGTTTAGATATAGCTAGTAAGTCTGTTTCTGTTTTTGTTGAAAGTAATGAATATAGTTGGATGATGGATAATGCTTATAAGTATGGATTTATTTTAAGATATCCTAAGAGTAAAGAAGATATAACAGGATATAAATGTGAGGCTTGGCATTATCGATATGTAGGTAAGGATATAGCTAAATATATTAAAGAGAATAATATTACTTATGATGAGTATTATGTAATGTTTTTAGACGATTAAGTTAGTTTATTATATGAAGAATTAAAAAATTGACTGATGATGTTGATGCTATTCTTGCTTTATGATGTGGAAGAGGAAAGAAGAAAAAGAAAGATCTATTGCAAAGAATTTTTTAAAAGATATTATAATCAGTTAAAAATAAGTAATTGAATTGATTATAATTTTATGTTAATATTAGGTTAATAAAGATAAAGAATTAATATAATTAATTTTATAAGAACGTTAACTTAAAAGATAACGTCCCGTTTTTTTAGAAAATCAAATTAAATAAGAAAAGTCCCGTAAGTAAAGGGATTTTTTGTGTTTTTGACTGTAGAAAAACTTGAAAAATATAAAAAAGAGTATATAATAATATTAAATTTAAGCAAATTAATGCATGCAAAAGGAACGGGAAGTTTGGAAATTTTTTTT
>CASDWO010000044.1 GCA_949284575.1 uncultured bacterium | reverse complement strand
TACCCATATGATGAAGAATAGTGAATGGTCTACAGTTGCCTATTTATCACAATCAAAATATGGAAAATTAGGAAACACTAATTTTACAGGTGCAAATAAAGAGATATATCAAAATAAAAGTGATCAGTTTATAACAGGATGCAGTTATGGAAGTCCAAGAAATGATGGTACCGATTATGGCTGTCACTATACATATGATATAGATATAAATGGAACAGGAGCATCAACTACAGGAAATATTTATGGAATATATGATATGAGTGGGGGAGCTTTTGAATATGTAATGGCTAACTATAATGATATGCCAGCTTCTTCAGGATTTGTAACAATGCCTGATAGTAAATATTACGATAAATATATTAGTAATGATATAAATACAGCATGTAATGGAAGTGAGTGTTTGTCACATGGATTATTAGAAACAGCTAGTTGGTACGAAGACTACTATTATTTCTTTACAAATGAGACTCCATGGTTAGTTCGTAGCAGTTCAAGCTTTGAAAGAACAATTAATACAGGTTTATTTTTGGTTGATAAAACTAGTGGTGTTAATTTTGAAGTTAGATCTTTTCGTCTTGTGATGAGTCCAAGTATTTAAAATTTTTCTATACATTCCATATTTTATGAAAATACTAAGTTAACACAAAAAGAGAATTCCTATTATTTGGTAATTCTCTTTTCTTATATGTTATCAAATTTACTAATATCTATTAACTTAAAAATTATACATTAATACTTTCTAATATTCTAATAAAATGATTAGCTTCTCTTAAAACATGATCTGCTAAAAGGGGAACAATTATACTTCTAATTTTACAATCTAATATTCCTTCTTCACCAGCTATTTTAAAGTTTCTAAAATTAATTGTTTGTTTTAAACTAATATTTTTAAGATTAGGTTGAAAAATTTTAAATTGTTCTAGAATAGCTTCATATTCTTCTGCATATTTATTAGCTGTCATAATTAGTTCTTTTTCAGTTGGATCAAGTAATCCTCTTATAAATTCAGCATGTTCTTTCATAATGTTATTCCAAAATATTTCCTGTTCATAAATATAGTTTCTATCAAATGGTTCTTTCTTTTCTATTTTATTTAGTAAATTATAATACATTTTCGCTTCACTAATTATATGCGTAATTAACAATGGATAATTAGTTGTATACATTTTACAAGATAAAACATTATTTAATATATTAGTTTTAAAAGAAATTAAGTTTTGAATAAGGGGTAGGGTCCTTCTATTTATATTACTAATACTATTTATTAATCTATCATTTACATTAATTATTCCACTTTTTAACTCTATTTGTTTTCTAGTTATATTACTATCTATTTCTATACCTGATAAATTACTTGTTTTAATCTCAGCTTCTAAAGTATTATCAGTAATCATCTCCCTAGCATTTAGATAATTTTGACTTATATTATTATTCGCTAGTTCCACTACTCTTGATAAAATATTAGAAAAATTCTTTTGAAAATCATTTGCTATTCTTTTTAAATCTTTATCTTTTTCCATAAAAGCAGCCTCTAAAAAGAAACTATGCTCTTTCATAATACGGTCAAAGAATAAGTGTAATTCTAAAGATAATCTTACATAATCAGTTTGATTCATTTATTTTCCTCCTGATAAGAATATATGTGTCTTAATTTTAGAAAATTCATAATACATAAATATAAAGAATTTATAATAAAATATTATTTTCAACTAGTTTTTATTAAGTCCTTTTCTTTCTTTTAACTTCTTATAAATATAAGTAATTAATAGTAATACTAATAATATATAAATAGGTACCTTTAATTTCTTTATAAAATTATCTAATATGATCCAGTTATTACCTAAAGCATAACCAACATAGACAAAAGCAAAGGTCCAAGGAATACTACCTAAAGTTGTATAAATAACAAACTTAAAAAAGGGAACTTTACTAACTCCCATAGGTAAGGAGATAAGTGTTCTAATAATAGGAAAGTTTCTTCCTATAAAAGCTGAGATTAGACCGTATTTATTAAACCATCTATCACATTTATCTATATCTTCTTCCTTCATAAAGAAAAACTTGCCATAAGTCTTTATAAAAGGTCTTCCTCCAAAATATCCAAAAGCATAAATAATAATTGCACAAAATACACTACCAAGAACTCCTATAAGTAAAGCGATAGAAAAAGAAAATGTTCCTCTACCTGCTAATATTCCTGCTGTTGCAAGTATAAGTTCACTTGGAATAATAATTATAACTGCTTCAAGTACCATACCAAGAAACATCCCAAAATATCCTAAATTAGTCATTAAAGAAGTAATATAAGAATCCATTAAATCACCTTTAATTAAATATATGTAAAAAAATAATTGTTTATCTCTTAAATATTACGTATAATTTTAGTAAATAATAATACTGAGGTGAAATTCTCATGAAAATTAAACCCTTAAGAGTTTTAATTATAGTAACTATATTTATTAGTGTAATATCTTTAATTTGCGGTGTCTTTATTTATAACGATATGAAGGAAAGAGAAGAAGCATCTTTAAATATTTCTAATACTAGAAAATCTTTAATTAAAGATGAAAATGTTTTAATTAAAATAAAATCTAATTATGGAAGTGCTGTTAAGACTACTAAAGATACTAAACTTTATATAGATGATAATGGTAAGTATAAAGATGTTGGTAATATAAATAAAGATAATATATTAGAACTTGATTCTATAGATAATATTAGTTTAGATAATAAATATTTTAAATTATTAAATAGTGATTATCATGTGTCTTATAAAGATGTAGAACCTACTGATGACTCTATTAATAAAAGATATCTTAATTATATAGAGTTTCCCAAAGAAATTACTACTAAAGAAAATATTACTTATTATGATGATAATTTTAAAGAATTATTTACCCTAAAAACTCCTATAACTTCTAAAGTTATTGTTAATTTAGATGATTATTATGGTATTTCTTTATTATCGAGGTTAGTCTATGTAAAAAAAGAAGATGTTAGTAATGTAGTAGATATAGAAAGTAGTGAAGAAGTGGCTGTGTCTATTCCAGCGATACTTTATCATTTTATCTATTTAGATGGTGATAATGGTTGTAAAGATATTATATGTCATAGTGAAGAACAGATAGATTCACATTTTAAGTTTTTAGCTGACAATAATGTTTTTACCCTAAATACTAGTGAAGTATTAAGCTTTATAAAGGGTGAGATTAATCTTCCTAAAAAATCTATTTTAATTACTATTGATGATGGGGCAAGGGCTGAGTCTTTTATTCCTTTCTTAGAAAAGTATGGTTTAAATGCAACTCTATTTTTAGTTAGCTCTTGGTATCCGGTTAGTAAGTTCTCATCACCTTACTTAGAAATAGCAAGTCATACTCACAATATGCATACGACTGGTGTTTGTCCTACTGGTCAAGGTGGTGGGATTAACTGTTTACCTGAAAGTGAGATCTTAAACGATTTAAAACTTAGTAGGGAAACTTTAAATAATACTAAAGCCTTTTGTTTTCCTTTCTATGAATATAGTGATTATTCTATTAATTTAGTAAAAGAAGCAGGGTTTGAAATGGCTTTTATTGGTGGTTCTACTAAAATAAAAAAGGGTATAAATCCTTATAAAATACCAAGATATCCTATTTTAAGTAGTTTTGGTGTCGATTATATAAGTAATTTAGTGTTAAGTTAAAAAATATGATATAATTTAATTATAAATTACTTGTTACGAGGAGGAATATTTATGGATGATAGAACTATAATTATGGAATTATCTAATATGACTTTACCTGTCTTTATAAGAAATTTTAATTCCATGACTTTAGATGAAAAAACTAAATTACTTAGAAATCCTTATTTAGATGAATTAAATGAAGTTATATTTTCTTCTTTATTTTTACAAGTTCATAAAATGAATGAAGTTATAGAATTACTTAATAATAAAAAGATTTTTCATAAGGTTTTAACTTCACCTAAAAATAAGAAAAAAAGAAATATTCTTAATATTATAGGTGAAGAGAATTTTCCATTATTAAAATATATTTTTGAAAGTGATTATATTTTAGATTATAAAGAACAATTCCTTGATTATATTAACTCTATTGCTTATGAACAGTTTAAACGAGTTTTAGAAAATATTAACTTAACAAAGCTATATCATCTTTTTTTCAAAGAAAATATACCTGAAGAGTTAGAAAATATAATTGGTATTTCTCCTATTAATAAAGATATATCATCATCCTTTTTTCAAAAAGTAAAAATGAATATATTAAATCCCTTAGGTGTTTTAAAAATAAAAAGTAAAAAAGAATTAACACTTTATACTAAATTTGGCTTATTAATAAATGTTTTAGATGACTTTCCTGAAATTACTTTGAAAGATGGAGTTGTTTTACCATATCAAAATATCTTAGATGTAAAAGAAGGAAAAGTTAATAAGTTAATAGCTTTATTAAAAGAAAAAGGAGATGCAAGAGAAGAAGATTTATTAGAGGTAAGTTTAAAACTTTATTATATTTTTGGTTATGATAATGCTAGAAGTATTATTCTTGATAAATTTACTAATATTACTCCTAGTGCTGTTAATAGAATTATAGATTTTAATTTTAAAGATCATAGAAGAGAATATCGTACTAAACATCAAGAACGTTTTTATCATCATGGAATGGAAAATGAAGTAATAGATGCCTTAAATAATAATGATTATGATTTCTTCTCTAATCTTTTATATGAAGTAGATGAAAAGAAAATTTTGGAGTTAAAAAATGAATTTTTAACTGTAGTATCCATATATAAAGATAATAAAGAATTACATGATGCTTTAAAAGGAAAACTTTTAGAATTAATTAATGAAAGAGAGAGTAAAGCGAAAGAAGATTATACTAAAGATATAAGAAAGCGTTTATCTTTTAAGACTGATAGAAAGTTATCTCTTAAAGATTTAAAAGACCTATTTAAAGATGTTTCTCTTATTGATTTATTAAATAATTATGATCAAGATATATTTCTAAGATTACAGCAGTTTTTATTAGGTAACCTTAAAGATAATAATGATTGTCTTCTTCGCTTAATTATAAATAAGGAAGCGTTAGGATTAAATAATTTACTAGGTAAGTTAATAAATCAATATGATGTGATAGAATCTATTGCTAAGAAAAATAAACTATCATTAAATTCATTACTTGATGTTATTGATATTGTTAAGACAAGCTTTTTTTCACTTAAACCTAATGAACAAGATATATTTTTATCAACAATTGCTAATATAATTTCTTCTAAAGAGTATTGTACTGGTAAGAGTGAAGAAGAAATTTTAAAAGAAATATGTAAGTTACATGTTGAAAGAAAAAATAAGGTTTATGCTTCAATACCTACTATAGAAGGTGAAAGTGATAATTTCTCTTATAGAGTAGCTCCTTTTGATGCCGAATATTTATTAGCAGCAGGAGTTGATGCGAAAAACTGTTTTCGTATTTCTGGAAAAGGAGAAGATTTTTTTCGATATTGTCTTACAAGTAATCAAGCGGTTATTATGTATTTTACTAATAAAAAGACTAACCATACTTATATATGTCCAATAATTCGTAGTGGTAATGGTATTCATTGTAATGGCGTAGATCCTAAACTAGAAGATAATGAAAAAGATGAGTTTTTTAAAGCTTTTACTAAGGCAATGGATGAAATTATTAGGATAAGTTCTAATGAGAGTATTGATGATGAGAAAATAGAAGTTGCAACTATTACTAATTTGCATTTAGAAGATTATTTTTTAGAAAAAGATTATTCAAAATATCAACTTGAAACTTATATACCAATAGATTGTCCTTGTTATACTGATTATAATAAGAAAGATAAAGAAAACTATATTATTTCTAGAAGTGAAGATTATAGGGAAAATAAATATTATGTAGCTAAAGATAGGTTTTATCAGGCAAGAAAAGAAGATTATGAATTTAATATTGATAAAGAATATGATAAAGAAAGATTATCATTAATAGTTAATTCTATCGCTTATTCTGCTATTGATTATAAAAATATTCCTACTAGTAGAAAAAATAAAGAAAAAAGAAATTTTAAAACTATTGATGTTAATACCTTTAAATATATAGTAGGAAATAAAGATTGGTATGTGGCAATAGATGATCAATATAATATTTTAGCTAATTTATTGCCATATGATGAAAGAGCTAAAAAAGAATATATTAAACATTTATCACAAGCTCCTTTATTAATAGAAAATATGGAAAAAGAGGAGGAAGAGTATGGAATTATTAGGGAAAATCTATCAAAAAATAAATAGTAGTAGTGGCTATATTTTAGGAAGTGATGAGAAGTTATATTTATATTTTAGTTATGATTTTTTAGAAGATTTTGATGATAAAATAGGAGAAATGGTTTTGTTTAAGCCGGTAGATTCTAAAATATTAAGAGCAACTTATATTTCTAAATATTATGGTGATGATTAAGTTAATATTTACGAAAACTCGTAACAAATTTATTACACTTTTTCTTGTTCCATAGAATTTAATTTGATACTATATTTGTAGGAACATTTATGTGGGTGTCGCCTCCTATTCTTAAGGAAAGGAGGACGCAAAAGTGAAGATGAAAACTTTTATATTAAAGCTTTGATTGTTATAAGTCTTGCTTTATTGATCGTGGCTATAAAAATATAAGACACTCCGCATAAGAGTGTCGTTTTCAATATTTATGAGGTGACATTCAAGTGTCAAAATAAATGTTCCTCATTTTTTATTTTATGTAAATTTCTTTTACATATTCATAGTATCATAAATATTAACCTTTGTCAAAAACTTAAATTAACTTTATTGCTTTTTCTAGTATTAAGTTAATAATTATTATATAATAAGGACATAGGGAGGTTTATTCAATATGAAAACTTTAGACGATTTTGTAATCAATGAGTCTTATTATAAAGATACTTTTGAAGAGTTAAAAAAAGAATATTTTGAATTAAAAAAAGATATAAAGGATTTGAAAAGAGAAAAAATAGAATTATTAGATAAAGAAGTTCATGATTATGAACTAAGTTTACATGATAAGCTATATTTAGTGGAATTATTAGAGTTAGATAAAAATAGAAAAGGGAAAAATCCTTATGAAATTCAAAACATAATATATAAACTTTATAATGCCTTTTCTGACTTAAAAGAATATGTCGATATAAATGATTTAATAGATGAGAAGGAAAGAAGAATACATAATATACTATTTGAAAAAATAGCTTTTGATATAAGAGATGAGAAAGGATATAAAAGTTTTTGTGAACATCAACTTGTACTAGTAGATAATAATTTAAAATGCATATGTTGTGGTTTTTCTACTGAAGATTACAATTTAACAGAGCAAGATTTGGAATTCTTAGTAGAATCTGCAAGAATCCAAGGAATAATTTTTAATGATGTAACAAAAGAAGATTTACCACTTTTAACAATTTTAAAGAATGAAAGAGAAAAATATAAAGAAGAGAGAACTTCTATTGAAGATTTTGAAGAAAATTGGGAGATGAATAAAAGTGATTATGCAGAAGAATTGTATTTAGATGATGAACAAGAATTATTTATTATTAATTTGCAAGTTAGAAGAGCTCATATGTTAGATAAAGGTATTCTAGAAGAAGGAGATACTAGAGTTTCTAATCCTAAATATTTAGACGAAGAAACACGTGATAAGTTATTATCTAAATTATTTGAAGATTATAAAGAACTTGAAGCTAGTGAAACAAGATTTAAAGAATTATTAATGGAAGAAATATTGACTGCTAATTATGAGATTTTAATTTTATCAGGTGAAAGAATACCTAAGTTAGTAGAAAATGCTAATAGTGAACAAACACTAACAGCTCTATCTAAAGCAGTTTATAATATGTCTAGAGATGATATAAGAATAAATAGAGATTATTTTAAAACTGAAAACGATGCAGTTTTTTATGACTGTTTAACTGCTAATCAAAAGGTTAATAAAAAAATAATTGAGATGAAAGGTATAAAATCTATTAGCATATAATATTTACGAAAACTCGTAACTAATTTATTACACTTTTTCTTGCTCCATAGAATTTAATTTGATACTATATTTATGCGGAACATTTAATAGTTGGGTGAGTCTCTTAGAAAGGAGATTTGATATTATGAATAGAAAAGATTTATTAATAATCTCTTTAATCATAATTATCCTTTTACTTATAAAGTTACTATTTCTAACAATATAAATAAAAGTCACCTAACTCATAACTGTTGAATTAGGTGGCTAACACAAATTATAAATATAAAAATCTGGGGGTCACTCAACACGGTAATATTAAGTGTTCCTCATTTTTTTATTTTATGCAAATTTCTTTGACATATTCATAGTATCATAAATATTAACTTTTGTCAAAATTTTAACTTGATTTTTTAGTATATATATTATTATTTACTTTGTTCTTTTCTTCATACATTTCATTACATAGATTTCCCATTGCTACTATCTGCCTCTCATTAAATGAAGAAAGTATTTCACTAGCATTGTCTTTAGAAAGATTAATAAATGATTTTAAATTATGAGATCCTTGTAGTGGTAATAATAGTCCTAAAGCATATCCTTGCCCTAAACTAGCATTTAAATCTAAATAACTACTATCTTTAAATATTTTGTCTTCTCTTTTTACGATATCTTCAAATAAAAAATTATATTTTTTTTTGTCATAATACTTATATAAATCTTTTTCTAACTCGTGATTTTCAAATATAGGATTTTTCCCTTGCGAGATTACAGTAGCACTGTAAAGTCTTATAAATCCATATTCAGAAATATTTGGCTTTGTGCATTCGATTTTATTCATATTTTTTCTCCTTATCCACATAATGTAATATTTTTTGAAATTATATTCTTTCTCATTCACATTGTACCATTATTTTTTTTAAATAGATAGATAAAAATACAAATTTATTATATAATTAAATTAGAACTATAGAAAAGAGTGATGATAATATATGAAAAAAATAATGGATGGAAATGAAGCTTGTAGTTATGTTTCATATAATTTTACAGAAGTAGCAGGTATTTATCCAATAACTCCTGCATCTCCTATGGCGGAACTTACTGATAAATGGGCGAGTGAAGGTAAACTTAATTACTTTAATCAACCTGTTAAAGTAGTAGAAATGGAAAGTGAAGCAGGGGCTGCTGGTATGGTTCATGGCTCACTTCAAGCAGGGTGTTTAACTACTACTTATACTGCTAGCCAGGGTCTTTTATTAATGATACCTAATATGTATAAAATAGCAGGGGAATTACTTCCTTGTGTTATTAATGTGGCTGCAAGAAGTCTTGCAACTCATGCTTTATCAATTTTTGGGGATCATCAAGATGTATATGCTGCTAGAAGTACAGGTTTTGCAATCCTTGCCTCATCATCAGTTCAAGAAGTAATGGATTTAACTGGAGTAGCTCATCTATCTGCTATTAAAGGTAGAGTTCCTTTTATGAATTTCTTTGATGGTTTTAGAACAAGTCATGAGTTACAGAAAATAGATGTTATTGATACTAATAAGTTGAAAAAACTAGTTGATAAGAAAGCTCTTGATGCTTTTCGTAAAAGAAGTCTTCATCCAGATAATCCTGTAACTAGAGGTACTAGTGAAAATGATGATATTTATTTCCAAGCGACAGAAGTTAGAAATAAATACTATTTAGAATTACCTGATATTGTCAATGAGTATATGGGGGAGATTAATAAAATAACAGGAAGAAATTATGCACCATTCAACTACTATGGAAGACGTGATGCTACTAAAGTAATAGTTGCTATGGGTAGTGTTTGTGAGACTATTAAAGAAACAGTAGATTATCTAAATGAAACGAGCGAAAAAGTTGGAGTAGTTGAAGTGCATTTATATAGACCTTTCTCAAGAGAATATTTCTTAAAAAGTATTCCAAAGACTGTTAAAATGATTGCAGTACTAGATCGTACTAAAGAAGCTGGAAGTACAGGAGAGCCTCTATTCCTTGATGTCGATAATATTATTAAATCATTAAGTAGTGATATTAAAGTAGTAGGTGGTAGATATGGTTTATCTAGTAAAGATACTAATCCTGCCATGATAAAAGCTATATACGATAATTTAGAATCTATTAATCATAACTTTACTATAGGTATAGTTGATGATGTTACTAATTTAAGTATTCCTTATGATAAAGACTTTAATTTACCTCATAGGGGACAAACATCATTTCTTGTTTATGGTTATGGTAGTGATGGAATGGTTTCAGCTTGTAAAGATTTAATGAAGATAACTGGGGATGCTACTGATGCTTATGTTCAAGGATATTTCCAATATGATTCTAAAAAGTCAGGTGGGGTTACTCTTAGTCATTTAAGATTTTCTAAAACTCCTATTAGATCTACTTACTATGTAGGAAAAGCTAAGTTATTAGTTTGTACACAAGATGCTTATCTTACTAAGTTTAGATTTATTAATAAGATAAAAAAGAATGGAGTATTCCTTCTTAATAGTAGTAAGACTGATGAAGAGATCATCTCTATGATTAGTAGCGAAGATAAGAAATATATCTTAGATAATAATATTAAAGTATATGTAGTTAATGCCCATAAAGTTGCAAAAAAAGAAGGACTTGGTAATAAAATCAGTGCTATTATGGAATCATTAATCTTTAAGTTTGGTCATATTCTTGATAGTGATTATGCTATTAAAAGACTAAAAGATAATCTTGATAGTAGATTTAAACTTAAGGGTAATAATCTAGCAGAGAAAAATAAAAAAGCCGTTGATAATGCTATTAATACAACACATTTACTTAAGATAGATGAAAATACTGATGACTATGTAAAGGTGAGTGAAGTTAGTTCTAGCTTATTTGATATAATCGATAAAAGAGAAGGAGATAGCCTACCTGTTAGTGCTTTCTTAGATAGACCTGATGGTACTGTTGATGGAGGGTTATCTCGTCTTGAAAAACGTGATATTAGTGAAGTAGTTCCTAAATATAAAAGTGAAAACTGTATTAGTTGTAACTTATGTTCTTTAGTTTGTCCTCATGCTGTAATTAGACCATTTTTACTTGATAAAGATGAGATAGAGAAGGCTCCTACTAGTTTAAATGATAAACTTTTAGATAGCAATTTAGGTGATAACTTAAAATTTACAATTGCTGTTAGTTATAAAGATTGTACTGGTTGTGGCTTATGTGCTAATATTTGTCCTGGTAAGAAGGGTGCTAAAGCCCTTGAAATGGTAAGTAAAGAAAGATTTGTTAATGATATAACTTTAAAAGAAACAGAATATTTATTTAATGAGGTATCAGAAAAAGATGTAATGAGTATTAGTACAGTTAAAGGTAGTCAGTTTAAGAAGCCTAGATTTGAATTTAGTGGAGCTTGTGCTGGTTGTGGTGAGACACCATACTTGAAACTTTTAACTCAATTATTTGGAGATAGACTTGTAATTGCTAATGCAACAGGATGTTCATCAATATATGGTGCTTCTAGTCCATCTACTCCATATAGTGTTCCATGGGCTAATTCTTTATTTGAAGATAATGCTGAATTTGGCTTTGGTATGAAAATTGCAGATGAAGTAAAGAAAAATCAGTTAAAAAATATTATAAATGAAAATATTTCTAAAGTAGATGAAGAAGAAAAAGATATTTATTTAGATTATGTTAATGATATTAATGTCGATACTGCTAAAGCTTTACTTTCTGTTATTCCTCATACTAAGATTAAACCTTTAAAATCTCTAAAGAAATATATTATGCCTATATCTTTATGGGCTGTAGGTGGGGATGGTTGGGCTTATGATATTGGTTATAACGGAATAGATCACGTTCTAAACAGTGGAGAAAATGTTAACATCCTAGTCCTTGATACCGAAGTATATTCTAATACTGGTGGCCAAGCAAGTAAATCTAGTAGAATGGGAGCCGTTTTAAAATTTGCTTCCTCTGGTAAAAAGACTGCTAAAAAAGACCTTTTGAAAATTGCTTTAACTAATCCTAATGTTTATGTAGGGGCGATATCACTTGGCGCTAACCCTGCCGCCACTGTTAAAGTAATGCTAGAAGCTGAGGCTTATAATGGACCAAGTATAATAGTTGCATACTCTCCTTGTATCGCTTGGGGTATCTTAAAAGGAATGAGTAACTCTATTGATGAAGAGAAGAAAGCGGCAAGTAGTGGATATTTCCCAATATTTCATTATAACCCGGATACTAAAGAGTTTAAGATGGATGGAAAGAGTGACTTTAATAAATATCAAGAATATTTAACAGGAGAAGATAGATATAAATCATTAAAAATCATAAATAGTGAAGAAGCAGATGATTTACTTTTAGAAAATGAAGAGAATGCTAAGGGAAGAAATGATTATTATGAAAGTTTAACTAATAAAAATAAGGAGTAGTTATGGAAAATGTAGTATATCCTAATCATTTAGGGATTATTATGGATGGTAATGGTAGATGGGCAAAAGAGCGAGGCTTAAATAGAAGTTTAGGGCATAAAGCGGGTGCTGATAATCTTGTTAATTTGCTTGATTATATTTATAAAAATACTTCTATTAAAGTCGTATCTTTATATGCTTTCTCTACTGAGAATTTTAAACGAGATAAAAATGAGGTTGACTACTTAATGAAATTATTTGTAACATTATTTAATACTAAGCTAGAGAAAGTAAAGAAAAATAATATTAAAGTAGTATTTTCAGGTAGACGTGAGAATCTTCCTAAGAGTGTACTTGATGCAATGGATAAGACAACTGATGATACTAAAAACAATACAAGAGGAATTTTAAATATTTGTCTTAATTATGGTGGTGACTATGAAATAGTCGATATGACTAAAACTATTGTTAAACAAGTATTAGATGGTACTTTAACTTTAGAAGATATTACAAAAGAAATTGTAAGTAAAAACCTTTATCAAGACTTGCCACCAATTGACTTTGTTATAAGAACAAGTGGAGAGAAAAGAATCAGCAATTTTATGATTTATCAGTCAAGCTATGCTGAATATGATTTTCCAAATACTTATTTTCCTGATTTTGATAGTAAGTGTTTAGAAAAATCTTTAGATAATTATAGAAAACGAGATAGAAGATTTGGCAATGCAAAATAAAAAGCTCACAGGATTCTGTGAACTTTTTTAGTTTAATTAATTCTTGTAACTGAGAATGATGCAGAATAACGGTCATTTGGAACTAATTGAAAGTCTGTATTAGAAGTGTTAACAAATCTAAATTTATCGTTAGCATTTGCAGCGAATAGAGCATTACCACTAATTGTTCCTGTATCACAACAAGAAAGTCTATTGTGAGTAGATGAGTGAGCGATAAGATTAAATCCTGGATATGTTTGATGTAATTCTATCCCTAAAGCGACTGGTTCACATTCTGTGTTGGTGTTTTTACTTCTAGCATTGAACCACCAGTTAATTAGATATTGTCCTGTTTGTGGTACAGTAAATTCACCAGTTGTAGGATCATAAGTAATACCATTTGATAAGTTAGTTATACTAGGTTTAATAGCTTCATTGATTGGTACTACTGTATTAGTTTCATCATGGACCATAGCAGCGGCATTGAAGGATCCTCCTGATGGACCTGTTGCTCCAGTTGCTCCAGTTGGACCAGTAGGGCCTTGCATTCCAGTAGCACCTGTCGCTCCAGTTGGACCAGTAGGGCCTTGCATTCCAGTAGCACCTGTCGCTCCAGTTGGACCAGTAGGGCCTTGCATTCCAGTAGCACCAGTTGCTCCAGTTGGACCAGTAGGACCAGTTGGCCCAGTACAATCATTAACTAGACATCTAACAACTTCACAAAGACAATTGTCTTTACAATCTTTGCATTTGTCACGAAGTCTATCATAATCTTCTTGATTCATATATTTTATCTCCTTTCACTATTAAAATATGAAGGAGCTAAAAAATTGTCTTGACTATTGTCATAGTTAAAAATAAAAATAGAGACTGCACCCCCTGAAGGGCAGTCTCCTAAAAAAGAATAAAAAGGGGTTGGCTAGTGTGATACTAGCGACCAATTCGCCTAATTCCGAATTGGTGCTTTTTATAATAATCATTTGTTGTTATTTTGTCAACACTTTTTTAAAAAAAAGTTTACTATTTTTCTTTAGAGATTTATAATAAAAGTCAAAGGAGAAAACAATGAAAGATTTAGACAAAATATTTAGTTTAGAAACTATAACAAGAAAAGATTTAAAGGTAGAGGGCTTTAGTGATTATGAAATTAAAAAAATGGTTTTAGAAGGAGTTATTGAAAAAACTGGTAGAGGTATATATAAAAGTAATAAAGAAAAAGATTCTTTAGAAAATTTGGTAATAAGTTTTAATAATCATGATAGTGAGGCAGTTGCTAGAATATATGATAAACTTTCTGATAAAGATAAATATAATGGTGATATTCTTAAATTAATACTGGTATCTTTAGCTAGAATAGAAAATATTCTTAATAGTGGTTATCAATTGCAGTCTAATGTTGCAACTTTAGAAAAGACAGTAGAATTAGAAGAGTTAGATGAAGTTGTTGATAGTCATGAAGATAATATATCTTTAGAACCACTAGAAGAAAGTAAAGAAGATGTAGCAGAGGTAGCAGATTTAGAAATACCAAAAGAAGTAGAATGTGATTTTGATATAGAGTTGTTTTTAGATAACTTATATTATGAATATAGAAAAGCAATAGAAGATGAAAATTATTATAGAGCTAGAGATATATTACTTGAATATAACTATTATTGTAGAGAATATGATGTTGCTGATGATTGTTTTCACGAGTTATTTACATTAACTAATAAAATAAGTTCATTAGAACTTGATATTGAAGAAAAGGATGCTATTAGTTTTTTTATACGAGAAATAAGGAGCAATTTTGTTAATGGTAGATTTAAAAGTGATGGAGAAACTGTTAAAAAATTGTTAAATGAGTTTAAAACACTACCGTCTTCTAATAATATTTATTATTATCATAGATATAAAGCTGATTATTTAATGAATATTTCTAGTTATAGTGGTTCTATTAAAGAATATGAAAGAGCTATAGAAATTAATCCCTATAATAAACATGACTATTATAAATTAGCTTTGTTACATTATATTTGTATGAAATCTAAAAATGAATTTAAAAAAACACTTAAACTTATGGATGATTTTACTTATTACAGTGGAAATAAATTTACTCCAAATCAACTTTCTTTATTAGCTAATATCTATGTATTTAATTTTATGGGTGATAGGGCAATTGAAATATTAGAAAATGTAGAACAGTTTGATGAAGAATATAAAAGGAAGTTTTTTAAACAATTTAGTTTATCATATATGAAAAAGTATGATACTTTAAAGAGAATGCAATATAGTAATATAGAAAATGAGAAAGATTTTGCTTATTCTTTCTTTGAAAGTGATTATTTAGATATATTTACTAAATATGCACTTATATATAGCGATAATTTTGATGATGTGTTTAATGAAAGAGAAAACTCTCATCAACAAGAATTAGAAGTTGCTGAAACTATTATTGATTCTAATTCAATAACAAGATTAAGTGATTTAGATAAGTATTTTTTAGAACTTGATCTAACTAAAGAAGATAAAATTAATATTATGTTAGATATAGCAGTATATTTAACAGAAAAAGGTTACTATAATAAAGCTTCTAAATATTTAAAAATTATTGAAAAAATAAAAAATAAACCTAATGATATTAAAGAAAAATTAAATGAAACCAAATCTAAAGTGAAAATAAGAAAAACTGCTAATAAAAACAGAAGTTAGACTCTAGCTTCTGTTTTGTATTTATGCAAAACTGATGTTTTGCATTTAAAACCACCAGCTATGCTGGTGTGAATAGTAAAGAGCGAAGCCCACCAAAAAACATATAAATCTCCTCCTGTTATAATATAAATGATTCGCCAATCAAATATAAAAAACAGGAGGAGATTTATATGTTAAAAACAAAAACGAAGTCTAGAGACATAGATGAGAGCCAATTGTCCCATACAAAGTATAATTGTATGTACCATATTGTTTTTATCCCTAAATTTAGAAGAAAGGCTGTATATGGCAAGTTGCGTAGGGACATTGGAATAATTCTAAGGCGGTTATGCGAATACAAAGGGGTAGAAATAGTAGAAGCTCATGCTTGCATAGATCATATTCACATGTTAGTAAAAATACCACCTAAACTTAGTGTATCACAATTTATGGGATACTTGAAAGGTAAAAGTGCATTAATGATATTTGAAAATCATGCCAATTTAAAGTATAAATATGGCCAAAGGACTTTTTGGGCACGAGGATATTATGTAAGTACTGTAGGTTTAAATAAAAATACAATAAAAAAGTATATACGTGAACAAGAAACTGAGGACATGCTTCAAGATAAAAGAAGTGTAAAGGAATACGAGGACCCTTTTAAGGGTTGTTAGAGTGACAAAGGCGATTGGCGGATTAAAAAAGCTCTCGTGTGAGAGCAGCCAGTAATAGGCCTTATAGGCCTCATAGAAAAACCACTAGTTAAACTAGTGGATTTTTATTTGTTCATTACTATTAATATTAGCAATTTGACTCGTTATAATATAAATAAAGTTAAATATATCTTGATAGAAAGCATAAATTAAATCAAATACTTCCATTCTATTAACCTCGTCTATCATAATAAGTTTATTTTCTGCTACTTTATCCCTTATATTAAAATCATCTAAAAGAGTAGTATTAATATCATAAAAATCGACATCAACATACCAGTTATCTCTACTATTTTCAGTTATTCTAATACCAATATGATAAGAATTATCAGTAGATTTTAAATATTCAACTATTTCTACATTTTCACTTTCTAAATAAATATTAATACTATTAGAATAACTTCTTACCATATTTAAAACTAAATCAGTAAATAAAGCATTATTTTCTTTTTGATCTGCAAGTTCTAATATTAAATATTTATTAGTATTTTGGAAAATATAAAGAATTTGTCTTAATGTAACTATCTGTTGTTTTTGAACATTACTACCCACATTAAAAAATAGAAAATCTTTTAAAGTAAAATCATCTATTTCATTAAGTCCTTTAGTATAAAGTTCTACTATATCATCACTAAGTGTAATTATCTCTTTATCTTTAGTTAAATAAAGTTTAAATTTAAACCCATCAATATATGGAGCTTTAAAGCCTAAATAAATAGCATCTATCGTATTGCTAGCAACGTTTTTAGTAGAAGCTCCACCATTTGCAATTACTTTCATAACTTCCTCCCTTTATTAAAATTTTATGATTTATTTCCTTTTAAAATTCTAAAAATTATGCTATAATATGAGACAGAAAAAGAGGTGGTAGACAGTGGCATTAAAAGATATAAAAGGTGTAGGACCTAGAACTTTAACACTTCTTTCTAAGATAGGGATAAATACAGTAGATGATTTAGTTACGCATTACCCTTTTAGATATGAATTTTTAGTTAGAGGCAATTTAGAAGAGACAAATGATGGAGATCATATAATTATAGATGGTAAGATAGAAAGTAGTCCCATATTAGTTAGATTTAAAGCAGGACTTAATAAGATGAATTTTCGTCTTGTAACAGCTAGTGGAGTTGTAGGGGTATCAATATTTAATAGAGCGTTCTTAAAAAGTCAACTTACTGTTGGTACTACTGTTACTGTTATAGGTAAATTTGATAAGCCTAAAAATGTTATAACAGCATCAGAAATAAAGATGGAGTCTTTATCTAATAAAGTAAAGATAGAGCCAGTTTATCATTTAACTAGTGGACTAACTAATAAGAATATGGCTTTATATATTAATATGGCACTACTTGGTCAAAGCAAAGAGATACATGATAGTATACCTTTAAAGTATCAAGAAAAGTATAACTTTTCTAATAAGAGAATGGCTTTAAATATAGTACATAATCCTCCTAGTAAGGAAAAGTTAAAAGAAGCGATGATAAGACTTAAGTATGAAGAATTATTTGAGTTTATGTTTAAGATTAACTATTTAAAAGAAGAAAATAAGAAAGCGAATAGTGGAATTGAAAGAGAAATAGATGAATCTAAAGTAAATGAATTTATTTTGCATCTTCCATATGAACTTACAAAAGATCAAAATACTGCTGTTAACACAATTATTAAAGACTTAAAGAGTAAGAGTAGAATGAATAGATTATTACAAGGTGATGTTGGTAGTGGTAAGACTATAGTTTCTTTTATAGCAATGTATGCAAATTATTTAAGTGGCTATCAAAGTGCTTTAATGGCACCTACTGAAATACTTGCAACACAACACTTTAGTAATCTAAAGGATATCTTCGCTGATTATAACTTAAATATGGCTTTACTTACAGGTTCAACTCCTAAAAAGGAAAAAGATTTAATCTATGAAGAGTTAAAAAATGGTGATATTGATATAATTGTTGGAACTCATGCCTTAATTCAAGAAGATGTTACTTATCATAATCTTGGTTTAGTTATAACAGATGAACAACATAGATTTGGAGTTAACCAAAGAGCTAACTTACAGAATAAAGGACAAAAGCCTGATACTTTATATATGAGTGCAACACCTATTCCTAGAACTTATGCTTTAACTATTTATGGTGATATGGATGTATCTACTATTAAGACAAGACCTAAGGGTAGAAAGAAAATTAAAACTGTTGTTAAGACTAATAAAGAAATTAAAGATGTCTTAGAAATGATGTATGAAGAGTTAAAACAAGGTCATCAAATATACGTTATCGCACCACTTATTGAAGAAAGTGAAAATAGTGATTTAACTAATGTAAATGACTTAAAAGAAAAGATGACTCTTGCTTTCGGTAGTAAATATAAAATAGATTTAGTTCATGGTAAAATGGCTAGTGCTGCTAAAGAGTTAATTATGAATGAGTTTTTACAAAATAAAGTACAGATTCTAATTAGTACAACCGTTATCGAAGTAGGAGTAGATGTTCCTAATGCTACGATGATGGTAATATTTAATGCTGAAAGATTTGGTTTATCTACACTTCATCAGTTAAGAGGAAGAGTAGGAAGAAGTGAATTACAGTCTAGTTGTATTTTAATTAGTGATAACGATACTAAAAGACTTGAGATAATGGAAAGTACTAATGATGGTTTTGAGATTAGTGAAGAAGACTTTAAACTAAGAGGCCACGGAGATTTATTTGGAACTAAACAAAGTGGTGATATGACTTTCAAGATAGCTGATTTAAAAGCAGATTACAAAATATTGTTACAAGCTAGAGAAGATTCCCTAGAATACTTACTAGATAAAGAAACTGATGCTACTAAGTTAAGACTTATTGGAACAATTATACATAGCTAGTTGTAAAATTTTTCTAAAATTTTTAAAATCAAATTGACAAGTTGGGAATTTTTAGATATGATTAATGTACATGATAAGTATTTTACTTATCATGGTGATATAGTCCACTATCTAAGTGTGGATTTATATTCAACCGAACCCCCTGAAGGAGCCGAAAGGCTCCGCTTTTGTTTATTTTACAAGGATTTTAAGCCTTTAAAAATATTTTAGGTGCTATTTAGGTGCTAAAATACATAAAAAAATAATGGTAAGCGATTAAACTTACCATTATTTTACGT
>CASDWO010000043.1 GCA_949284575.1 uncultured bacterium | reverse complement strand
ATTGGAAGTCCAGCTATCATTTTTGCTTCACTGTAAAGTATTTTCGTATATTTCTTAAACTCATCTTTATCCTTTTTATATAGATCCTTTAATTTTTTAGCAATAGGATGCTTTTCATTGATTTCAAGTACTGTTTGTGCTTTGATTCCTAAATCATTTGGCATAGAATCAAACACTTTTTGCATTTCAATAGAAACATCACCTTCACTAGTTAGACATACTGGATGTGTCTTTAACTTATTCGTAAATCTTACTTCTTTTACATCCTTAATTTCTTCTTGCATATCCTTTAGTAAATCTTCATTTTCTTCATTTACTTTCTTTGTTTCTTCTTTTTCTTCGTCTGTTTCTAGGTCTAAGTCTCCATTTTCTACATTAGCAAACTTCTTACCTTCATATTCTTGGATAGCAGTAATTGCAAATTCATCTACATAATCTGTTAAGTATAAGATATCATAATCTTTTTCTTTTACCTGCTCTACTTGTGGAAGAGAATCAATCTTAGCAATAGAGGCACCAGATGCATAATAGATTTTTTCTTGTCCTTCAGGCATAGCGTCTACATATTCTTTTAAAGTAATTAATTTATCTTCTTTTGATGAATGGAACATAATTAAATCTTTTAATTTATCTTTATCAGTTCCAAAATTATTATAAACTCCATACTTTAATTGAACTCCAAAGGTCTTAAAAAATTCTTCGTACTTTTCACGGTCTTCTTTTAACATCGTCTCTAATTCTTTTTTAATTTTAGATTCAATGTTTTTAGCAATTAATCCTAGACTCTTTGATTTTTGCAATATTTCTCTTGAAATATTTAGTGATAAGTCTTCACTATCTACTACACCTTTTACAAAGCTAAAATAGTCTGGTAATAAGTCAGCACATTTTTCCATGATTAGTACACCTGTTGCATATAGACTTAATCCTTTTTCATAGTCTTTTGTATAATAATCATATGGTGCATGACTTGGTATAAATAACAATCCATTGTAAGAACACATTCCTTCTACAGAAGTATAAATTACTTTTAATGGCTTATCAAAATCATTAAACTTATCCATATAGAAATTGTTATACTCTTCTTCTGTTACATCACTTGCTTTTTTCTTCCATAATGGAACCATACTGTTAATAGTTTCTACTTCTACTTTATCAACATATTCATGTTTTTCTTCATCCTTTAATTCATGTTTTGTTACTTTCATCTTGATTGGATAACGAATATAGTCAGAATATTTCTTTATTAATTCTTTTAAATTATATTCTTCTAGATAGTCACTATAATTATCTTCTTCGGTATCTGGTTTAATATGAAGAGAAATCTTTGTACCATTTTCTTTCTTATCACACTCTTCAATACTATAACCTTCAGCACCAGTAGAAATCCATTTATAACCTTTATCACTATCTACAGATTTTGTTTCTACTTCAATACAATCACTTACCATGAATGCAGAATAAAAACCAACACCAAACTGACCAATAATATCAATTTTATCCTGTTTTGTCATATTCTCTTTAAAGCTTAGAGAACCAGATTCAGCAATGGTACCAAGATTCTTATCTAGCTCTTCTTCTGTCATACCGATACCATTATCTTCGATTACTAAAGTCCTATTTTCCTTATCATAATCAATATTAATTTCTAATTTATCTTTTTTTACCTTTACCTTCTTATCTGTTAAGGAACGATAATATAATTTATCAATCGCATCAGATGCATTTGATATTAACTCCCTTAAAAAGATATCTTTATTTGTATAAATAGAATTAATCATTAAATCTAATAATCTTTTAGATTCTGATTTAAATGCTTTTTTCTTCATTTTCACATCTCCTTTGTATAATTTATTTATAACACTATAATTAGCAGTTGTCAAGATAGAGTGCTAAAAAATATTTTAAGAAAAAATCATGATTTCATGACTTTCTCTAATTCTCTTTTCAAAATATTATTCTTATCTTCTAATATTTTTACATCTTTATCTTTTAATGTAGACATAGGAAGTGTTACTATTTCATTATGTTTAATTACTTTTAGACCATCTTTATTAATAGATAGACATAAATAATTATATTTTTTATCTTCCTCATCTATATATTTTATTTTATAAAATCTTTCTTCTTGTTTATTTTTAATCGCTTTTAATACCTGATAAGTACTATTACTATATACTAGTTCTGCTTGATCACAGAATATATTTAAAATTTTTCTGTTATTATTATATTCAATAATAATTAAATGATCTTCTACTACTGCATAATATTTTCCATTTACATATTCTAAGTAGTCTATCTTTTTTTCTTTTAATTCTTTCTCATCTTGCAGTACTGGGAAATAATTCTTTAAATCCATCGTATCTAGATCACAATTTAGTGATGCTTGATATTCAATACTTTCATTCGTATTCATAATTACAGATAAAATTTCTGTTGCTAACTCATTCATAATATTAGGACAATGTTCAAATAACATCACAATTGCTTCAAATAGAAATTCCCAGCGTTTTGGTAAATATCTAGTTGTATAGAAATCGTATTTTTTCTTATTCATATAGACATCTATTTCAATTATAAAATTATTAATATGTTTATTTCTATTATCCCTAGATACTAATTCCTCATATTTAGGTAATTCCTTTTTAATTTGTTCAGTTATATAAATAGTACTTTTTACTTCCATAAATTGATAGCAGCAATATTCTTCTATTTTATTATCTTCTACTACATCTAGTGGAATATATAATACTTTAAATTTATCTATTGTACGACTATATAATAATGATATATAAAAATTAGAATTATTATAGTCTTTGATTTGGAGCTCTATTATTGGAGCCTCATGTTTCTTTTTTAATAATTTTCTTATTAGACCTATTTTTTTATCGAATTGCATACTCTCTTTCCTTTTCTCACTTCTTAT
>CASDWO010000042.1 GCA_949284575.1 uncultured bacterium | reverse complement strand
GCTTCTAGCTTCTTATCATAATTTTCTTCTAAATATTTTAGTTTAGATGCTAGTGATTTTTTCTCTTCTATTAATTCATAATTTCTATCTTGTAATTCTACTAACTTCTTTTCTAATTCATTAACTCTAGTTTGTAATTTGCCTAATGTATTTCCCATCTTTAAAACTCCTTTTATTTTCATTATTATATTATCATATAATTGTGGGATTTTATCATAATAATTGTGTAAAAAAAAGTAACTATTTCACTTTAGGTTGTGAATAGTTACGTATTAAGATAACTCTTAGTACTTTTTTCTTGTTTAAATCATTAATATTTTGTATGATATAAATGTATTAAAATATTAATAGAAAGACAGTGATGTTTATGGAGTTATTAGTACCAGCAGGAGATATAAATTCATTTTATGCAGCATTAAACAGTGGAGCCGATGCTATATATTTATCAGGTAAAATGTTTGGAGCAAGGAGTTATGCTAAGAACTTTACGAGTGATGAGTTAAAAACAGTCTTGAAGTTAGGAAAAATCTATGGTGTTAAGATTTATGTAACAATGAATACTTTAGTAAAGGAAACTGAAGTAGAAGATTTTCTTAAAGAAGTAGAGTTTTTATATAGTTTAGGAGTAGATGCTATTCTTATGCAAGACTTTGGAATGATATCTTTGTGTCTAGAGAAGTATCCTAATCTTACAATTCATGCTTCAACCCAAGCTAATAGTAGTAGTTATGAAACTATTAAACTTCTTTATGAAATGGGAGTAAAACGAATAGTACTTTCTAGAGAAATGAGTATAGATGAGATTAAGAAAATAGATATTCCTATTGAACTAGAAGTCTTTATTCATGGAGCCTTATGTGTAAGTTATTCTGGTAATTGTCTCTTTAGTTCTATGTTAGGTAATAGAAGTGGTAATAGAGGAGAGTGTGTTGGTAGTTGTAGATTACCTTATAAATTATATAAAGATAAAACTCTAATTGATGAAGGATATCTTTTATCCATGAAAGAGTTAAACACTTCATTTGATATTAAGAAATTACCTAGTAATATTGTTAGTCTTAAAATAGAAGGAAGAATGAAAAGTCCATCTTATGTAGGTTTTATTACAAAGTATTATCGTAAAATACTTGATAACGAAGAACTTTCTACTAAGACTATAGAAGACTTAAAGAGTATGTTTTATCGTGGCTTTACTAAAGGACATTTATTTAATGAAGAAGACTTAATTAATAAGAAAAGTCCTAATCATTTAGGAAGTCATCTAGGTAAAGTAATAGATGTTAATGATGAGAGGATTAGAATAGAACTTGATAGATCTCTTTTACAAGGTGATGGTATTAGATTTAAAGAATCTAATAAAGGAATGATAGTTAATTTTCTTTATGATTTAAAAGATAATCTAATTAATAAAGGAAATCCTAAACAAATAGTAGAAGTTGATAATAAAGTTAACTTAACTAGTCTAGATGAAGTTAGAAAGACTACTGATAAATCTCTTGAAATAACTGATTTTACTATTATAAGAAAAGTACCTATTAATATAAGTGTTAAAGCAAAAGTTGGAGAAGAGTTTGTATTAACATTTAGCGATTTATCTCATACTGTTACTTATACCGGTAATATAGTAGAGAAATCTATTAATAATCCTATATCTAAAGAAAGACTAATTAATCAGTTAGAAAAGCTAGGTAATACTCCATTTGTTTCTAAACATATAAGTGTAGATATGGATAATGATATCTTTATTAGAATAGGAGATTTAAATATCGCAAGAAGAACATTAGCAGAAAGATTAATAGGTAAACGTCTTAATGATTATAAAGAATCTATTATTAATGAAGTAACTTTTGAAAAGATAAATACTAAAGAAATAATAGATTTAGAGTCTTATCAAGAAGTAGAAAGAAATCCTTTCTATATTAAAGATGTCTTAAAAGATAAAAGTATTGTTAGTAATCTATTTAAACCTACTACTGATGTAATAGCATCATATCATTTAAATGTCTTTAACTCATATACTGCTTATTACCTTTATAAGTTAGGGTATAAAGGGATAACTTTATCAGTAGAACTTAATAATATAGAGTTAAAAGCTTTAATAGAATCTATTAGAAAAAGATTCGGTAATATACCAATAATTATTAAAACTAAAGGCTATGTAGAAGTAATGCTTATTAAAGGTAATATCTTAAATATAGATAAAGATACTCCTTATACTTTAGTTAATATTAAAAACGATAAATTTAAAACTTACTTTGATGGAAGATGTACTCATATTAATTCTAGTTATAGTCTTAATTTAGATGAGAAAGAATTGGAGTTTGATAATGTTTATTTTATAGGAGATAATTATGGAAGTTAAAAAAGAATTTTATTTACCTAATAGAGGAGTTTTAAGTTTATATAATATTAGTTATTTAGAAAGTGATTTTAATTTAGTCATAAAAAATATTTCTAATAGTTTAAAATGTGAAGCATCTAAAGAACTTTATAATTCTATTAGTAGTAAATTACCTGGATTTAAAGATAATGCTTTGAAAATGATTTTTTCTAATTTAAAAACAAGAAGTGAAGAAAAGAAGGAAAAACCATTTTATATGTTTAAAGATACTATGCTAGAAGATGAATTTATAGAATATTTAATTCCTATTGATTATAATCATCACTCTTATTTACAGTTATTTAATCAAATTAATACTAATTCTATAACTTATCAAGAAAGTTTATATGGACTATCATTTCCTACTAATATTATCACCTTTAATAAAATTTCTAGTTTCTTAAATAGTGATAATATAGATAAATATCAAAAGTACTTAAGAGAATATTTAAAAGTTTTTAATTTTGAATATAAAAGAATTTATTCTAAAGAAGATTTAATTAAAGAAGGGTTAAATCGAATAATTAAGAGTGATTTTGGTAATAAGTATTTCCTTAAAAAACAGATAGAGGAAGAGTATCATAGAAAAGAGAAAATGGCGCAAGCTAATGAAAGAGTTTTAAAATTAGGTTATACTAATAAGTAAAAGGAGAAAATTATGGAAATTAAAAAAGAATTTTATATGCCTAATAAAGGAGTTTTAAGTTTATATAATATTAGTTATTTAGAAAGTGATTTTAATCTTATTACAGATAAGATCTCTACAAGTCTTGGTAATAGAAAAGTAGATATTAATGGTAATTTATTGATGTCTAACGGCTTTAGAAGTATAAAATTGGAAGATAAAAAGATTCCTAGTTATAGAATATATTTAGAAGAAGATTCTTTTCTTAAAATATTAACGTCAATTAATTATGGCCATGATATTATTAGTTTTAAAGAAATAGATACATTTTTAAGTGAAAATAATAGTCTTAAATACTTAAAAGCTTTAAAAGAATACTTAAGAGTTTTTAACTTTGAATATAAAGAAAATTATATTAAAGAAAAAGTAATTGAAAGAGTATTAGATGAATTAGAGAAAAATAGACAATTTTATAAAGTAGAAAGATTTTTAGATCAAAAGTATTTTCTTGAAATAGCTTTAGAAACTGATTATAAGAAAAAAGAAGAAATAGCACAAGCGAATGAAAGAGTTTTAAATTTAGTTAATAGGAAAATATAGTTATATAAGTACTATGTTTAAGTGTTATTGTTGTGAGATCAAAATTTACGACGGAGTCTAAATTTATCGGAAAGCAAAATTAATAGTTGATAATATTATATAATGCTTTGGAAACAATAGAATTAGAATGCAAACAAGGTAAATTAGTAGAAGTGGAATGTTCAAATATAGAATAATTCGCTTCTTTTTC
>CASDWO010000041.1 GCA_949284575.1 uncultured bacterium | reverse complement strand
AGAGAGGATATTGATAAAGAGTTAGAAAATAAGCTTGAGGCATTAGAGTCTTTAGTTGATGCGTATATGAATGATTTACAAATTAGTGATGCTATTACAGAAATATTTAATGTTTTACGTTTTACTAATAAATATATTGATGAGACTACTCCTTGGATTTTAGCAAAGGATGAATCTCAAAGAGATCGTTTACAGAGTGTTATTTATCATTTATTAGAATCTATTCGTATATGTGGTCTTTACTTAGAGCCATTTATGCCTAGTACTAGTAAAGAGATTATGAGACAACTTAATAATCATGATAATAGCATTCGTTATAATTCATCTAATCAGTATCAATTACTTTCTCCAACCCCTTTATTTCAAAGGATTAATAGAGATGATTTTTTTAAAGAAATGTAAAGTTTAATGTCAATATAAAAAAGAAAGGTGTAAAGTATATCTTTCTTTTTTTAGTTATGCTATAGTGAAGGAGTAGTGGCTGTATGAAAGGAAAAAATTATGGCAAAAAATATGGCGCAGTCTTTTTATCTAGATGTTTTGTATGTATTTGGTAGTCTTTTTATTATTTTATATTTGGGTGTGACTCAAAATTTGATGGATGCTATTTATTTAGTAGTTATTACGATTATTTATTTTAGAATGAAGTTTTGTCAGTGGAAAAAATATCATTAATATGGTATTTTTATTTTGGAGGTATTATTATGTTTATTGATACACATTGTCATTTGTCGGTAGATGATTATGAAAATATAGATCAAGTGCTTACTGAAAATAAAGCAGTAGGTGTTAGTCCTATCATTATTTCTGGTTGTACGAAGAGGGATATTTTAGAGTCTTTGGAATATGCAAATCGTTATTCTGATGTTTTTTTAACAATTGGTTATCATCCATCAGAAGCAGATAGTATTACAGAAGAGGATTTATCGTTGTTAGAACAACAGCTTGTCTCTACCTCTAAGATAGTTGGACTTGGAGAGATAGGGCTTGATTATTATTATGGAAAAGAAAATAAAGATTTACAACTTCAATTATTTGAAAAGCAATTACAGTTAGCTGAAAAGTTAGCTCTTCCTGTTGTTATACATAGTAGAGATGCTACCTTTGATACTATTCAATTGTTAAAGAAATATTCTGTTTCTGGAGTTATTCATTGTTTTAGTGGAAGTTTGGAGACGGCTCAAGAGTATATAAAGATGGGATTTTCTTTAGGAATTGGAGGTGTCGTTACTTTTAAAAATAGTAAATTAAGAGAAGTAGTAGCACAACTTCCTTTAGATAAGATAGTATTAGAGACAGATAGTCCTTATTTAACTCCTGAGCCTTTCCGTGGTAAGAAAAATAGTTCTAAATATATTCCTTATATTGCAGCAGCTATAGCTAATTGTAAAAATATTAGTGTTGATGAAGTATCTTCTATTACAACTAGTAATGCAAAAAAGATTTTTCATCTAGATTCGTTTGCAAAATAGAATAAAATAGTGTATTCTTATATATAAGATAGGGGTTGTATTTGATGGTAAAAAAACATATTAGTCCAACACTTTTTATTTCTATATCTTTGATACTATTATCTATTTGTGTTTTTATAGGATGTTTATTTTTATATTTTCATAGTAATGATTCTTCATCTAAGAATGCTACTATCATCTTTTCTAGTTCTGATGATTCTTCTTTATTGATGATGGATAGTTCTATGCCTGTTACTGATGCGATTGGAAAGCAATTATCATTTACACCTAATCAGACAAAACACGGGTATAGCGAGTTTAGTATTTCTTCTAATATGGAAGGTATGGATGAAGTTCGTTATGAAATTTATGCTAAAAGTGTAGGAGTTTCTACAGAAATTGCTACTAATTACGTTAAATTATATTTGACTGATGCAGATACAGATCAACCAGTAGAAGGCTTTGATCAAGTTGT
>CASDWO010000040.1 GCA_949284575.1 uncultured bacterium | reverse complement strand
CTAATAATGTGTAGCGATAATTTAACAGGAATAAAAGAAGCAATTAATACAGCATTTCCTAATACTATTCAGCAAAGATGTATAGTACATATGATAAGAAATTCAGTTAAATTTGTTTCTTATAAAGACTTAAAAGAATTTTGCAATGATTTAAGAAAAATATATACATCAGCAACTGAAAAACAAGGATATGAAGAATTACAAAAGGTTAAAGATAAATGGAAAAAGCAATATTCATCAGCCCTTAAGATATGGGAAGATAATTGGGATGCTATATGCCCATTCTTCCAATTTTCAGATAAAATTAGAAAGATAATGTATACAACTAATACTATAGAATCTTTAAATAGACAATTTAGAAAATATACCAAAACTAAGTCAGTCTATCCTACAGATATGTCACTTATGAAATGCTTATATTTAGCAACTAAAAATATAACTAAGAAATGGACTCAACCCTATAGAAACTGGGGTCCTATACTATCAGAACTATCTATTATGTTTGATGGTAGAATTTAGTTCTTTGAAAATTAAGTTTAGTATGTTATTATTTAAATAACAAAAGAAGTAAGAATTTACACTTACTTCTAATCATGGAGATATCTCATTTACACAGATTTCCTTACACACTCGAACTTAGAAATTTAAAAACAGCCAACAATTAATAAATTGGCTGATTTTTCTGGTTATTTATTTTCTAGACTGTGAATAGTTACCTTAATACTTTACTTCTTCCTCTGTTAGCATAATCTTCTAATTGTTCTTTACTAAAATTTTCTACATCTAGTATAGTTATATCTTTTAAACCTTCTTTTATTTCATTTTTATGATCTACAAAATACATTTGTTTTTCTTTTTTTCTACTAATCTTGCAGTATCAGGAAAAGCTCTTATTATTCCACCAATAGTTGTTGCTGCACCACAAATAACAGTAGTACGCCATGAAGATAAAGTATTGGATATAATATTAATGAAATCTGCATACCAAGTTGTATCATTAATTTTTAAATCAATACCAAAAACCTCTTTCGCCACTGTTAGACTAAGTGGTATAGCGGTCATAGTTAATGCTGTTTTAATACCCCATACTACATTTTTTTAAATACATCTTTTTTATAGATTTTTAAATTCGCAATTTTGCTTACTTCTTCTTCCGTCTGTTTTATTTGTTCTTGTTTAGTATTTTTCATATAAATATCCCCATTTACTAAAGTAGCCATATTATATCACTTTTCTTTTATATTTTCAAGCATATCATCTAAAGAGGTATCTTCAAAAAAAGTATTCATACTATAATAAAACATTATATTAGTAATTTGTTTATCTTCTATTAAGGCATTTAAATCATCATAATAATATCTTGGATCAACTACTATTATTTCTCTATAATTAGATAAAATATATGGTATAAAACTATTAGCATAGGAATCTTTTAATATTAATAATTTCTCTTCATTAGGAGATGTAGTCCTAATATCAATAATACTTTTATTACCTCCAAAAAAGATTTCATAAGGATTATAGCTATATTGTTTACTCTTATCATATATTGAAGTATACTCTTTTTCTTCATTATTATAAGTTAAGTAATATGATACTTCTTCTTTTGGAACATATAATTCTAAAGTATCTTTTTTATTATAATAAGCTATTTTTTTAGCACTTGTTCCATAAAAACTATCATTTACTATATATTTATCATAACTTATATCTTTTTTATCATATAAACTTTCACTTATATACTTTGCTCCTAGTGAAGTATAGTGATGATCTGTATTAAAATAGATATACTCATTTTTATGAGAAGATAATATATCAAAACAATTTACTTTAAATAACTTTTGATCAAAATTTTTGATAAAATTATCATAAATTTCTCTTTGTCTATTTTTTACACCTATCTCATCATTATATATACCAATTTTATTTGGAACGAGAATAAATTCTATATTAAGATCTTTATAATAATCTAAAAACTTTTCTAAATTATTAATTCGTCTTTTTAAAAACTTTGCACTTGGAATAGATGTCTCTTCAATTAATCTAGTATCTTTACCAAAATAGATATTATCAATTTTCTTTAAACCAATATTTTTCTCAAAATTAGTTTTTAGGCTCTTCCACATTGTTCTATTAAAGAATTGATCTTCTAAGTATTTATTATATGAAGAAGAATAACTACCATCTAAAACACTATCTAAATTTAACTTTGGCTTACTTGCAAGATTTCTATTTTCTTCAGTTGAAAAAGTTAATGAAGGAGAAAACAGATTAATAAAAAATATTGTTAATAAAAATATTAAGGCAATATAGCCTATAAAATAATTATTTTTTTTCATAAGTTCCTCCTTTAAAAATTAAAATATAAAAAGCTTTGATATGAATAACTTATCATATATGCAGTTGATAAAATAAGTAAAGCTAGTAGATATAAAACACTAGAAAGATTATATAAAATATTACATTTTTTCTTAAAGATAATACCTATATTTTTGACAATTGGCGTTAAACATATTAAACCTATTACAATATAAACAATATAGTTTTCTAATATAGATAATATTTTAATATCAGTAAAATGCTTAATATTAACTAGATTATTAAATAATAAAGCTATATTATTAAAATCAGGATTAAAGAAGAATATCCAACTAATAGATATAATTATAAAAGTAAAGAAAATACCAATAAACTTTGGAATCTTAATTTTAGATAAACCTAATTTTTCGATAACGATAATAACTCCTAAAAAGAATCCCCAAATAATATAATTTAAACTTGCTCCATGCCACATCCCGGTAAGAAGCCAGACAATTAATAAGTTTATTACTAAACGAGGTTTTGTTGTTCTACTACCTCCTAAAGGAATATAAACATAATCTTTAAACCATTCTCCTAATGAGATATGCCATCTTCTATAGAATTCACTAACAGAATTAGACATATATGGATAATTAAAGTTTTCTTTAAAATCAAAACCAAATATATTACTAAGTCCTAAAGCCATATTGGTATAACCTGCAAAGTCATAATATATTTGCATAGAATAAAGAATTATTATTATAATACTTCCAAGCATAGAATCTACTTTATATAAAGAAATAATCCTTGAAAAAGTATCTGCTAATATTACTTTCATAGATAAACCAATAATAAATCTTTTAAAACCATAATTAAATAATGAATTATTAAAATCATGATTATCTATTTGTCTTTTAAAGTCTTTATATCTAACAATTGGTCCCATAATTAGTTTAGGAAAGAAGAAGATATATAAACTGAAGGAAATAAAGTTTCTTTCACTAGTTATCTTTTTTCTATATACATCAATTACATAAGATAATAAAGTGAAGATATAAAAGGACATACCAAGAGGGAAAATTATTTCTTTAAATGATATATTACTAAATATGTTATTCAATAATAGATAATAGTATTTAAAATAACATAGAGTAAAAATATTTATTATTAGTATTTCAATTAATTTATATTTTCTCCTTCTTTTAAGTTTATCCATTTTCTTAACAGCTTGATAATTATAAATTGTTATTAATAATAAGATAAGGGTATTAAAGATACTGCTATATGAATAAAATAATATACTAATAAGTAGTAAATAGATGTTTTTAAATTTTTTAGGAAGAAAAAAATATATAATAACAGTAACTGGTGAAAATATAAAGCAAAAAATTATACTATTAAAAGCCATTTTAGATCCTTCTTTCTAAAATAAATTTGTAATACTATGCCATAAAGAAGTATTGTCTTTTAAGATTATACAAAATATATAATCTCCTTTTACTTCGACAATAGCTTTTTTTAATAATTCTACTTCTAAAGGAGCATAACCTTCAAAGGTAGTTATTTTCTTAGCAATATAGTCTTTTATTTTATTTACAATTAAAGCTTGTTGTTCTTTATCTTGTTCTTTAAATATAGTTATTTCTTCAACAGTCATATAAGAAATAGGACCATAACTTATATAGCCATCTAGGGAATTAGGATTTATTTTATAGTTATTATATATAATAGTTGAACCCACTTCTTTAACTATTTCTTCATGAAGATATGGCTCAATTACTTTTTTTATTTCACTAAACTCTACTTTTTTATCTTTTGTAATAAAAGGGATAAGTAATAGAATAGTTATAAAAAGTATAATAAAAAATATTTCTCTTACTCTCATAGTATTACCTCATTTTATTCATAATATCATTAGCCCATTCTTGATAGAAAAAAGCTTTAGGATGTATTCCATCAGGACCATAGGGATTATCTACATTTTTTAATAAATAGCTGCTATCTATAAGTTGAATGTTCTTTTCATTACATAATTGTTTTAATCTTTCATTAAATAAAGCAATATATTGAAAAGAAGAATCTTTTGCAGTTGCTTCATTACTAACAGGAAGAATTGCACATACATATATTTCTTTATTAGGTAGAGTATTAATTATAGTATCTAAGCTATTGCTATAAGCATTAATATAACCATCAACATTACCATTCCATAATCTAATATCATTTAAGCCATAAGCAAGAATAATAGCATTGGGATTATAGCTAACAGCTTGTTCTAATTGTTCTTGCATATTATCAATTCTTTCTCCCCGTTTCCAAATAGTATTAGAAGAATATAAAACACCATATGCTTCTAATCCTTCAACAAGAGAATCTCCCATTATTAGTATTTTATTTTGTTGGAAATAATCTTTTGGAGCAAGATTATCATCTGGAATAAGTTCTATTTTAGGATTATTTACTTTATCTATTTCTTCTTTTATTTTAATTATATCTTTATTTTCTTCATTATTAAAAAAAGTCTCAGTTTCCTTTAACCTTTTACTATCTTGAGAAAATTTAAAAGGATTATTTTTAATGATAAATGAACTCATAAATAACGATATTATAATACAAATTAGTAAGCTTAAAATTAAATGTATTGTTTTTTTCATTAGGACCATCCAATCTGTATATTATTATTTAGTTTATATTAGTACTCTTATCTTTATTTATTATACCATGTTTAAAATATTTTAATCTTAGAAACTATCTTATTTACTGTAAATGTTTTATATTAAAAGAAACGATAGAAATCTACCGTTTTTAAATAACTTCTTGATCATCTTTAATTATTTGCATTTGGTTATTTATATTTAACATTTTTTGATCTAATGCATGAATATCCATAGCACAGTGTTGCATGTCTTCTTTAATTTCCTTTGGAATTTTACCTTGAAATTTATAAGTTATCTTATGATCTAGACTAGCCCAGAAATCCATTGCAACAGTTCTAATTTGGATTTCTGCTTCTACTAGGGTAACGCCATCTATTAAATAGACTGGTACATAGACAAGTAAATGATAACTAGAATATCCTGTATCTTTAGGATTTGTTATATAGTCTTTCTTATCATGAACTGTTATTTGATCACTATTTTCAATGATTTCTACTATTTTATAGACATCTGATAGAAAAGAACAGACTATTCTTATTCCTACCATATCATGGACTTGTTCTTCGATATTTTTAGCAGTTACTTCATAACCTTTATTAATTAATTTTTTAACTAAGCTATCATAAGATTTAATTCTAGATTTAATATGTTCAACAGGATTATAATTGTTTTTATATTCAAAATCTTGTAGTAAAATACTAAGTTGAGTTTCTAAAGTTTTTAATGCTGCTGTGTATTTTAAAAGCAAACTATCTAATTCTTGCGAGTTTTCCATAAATCTCCTTTCTTATATTAAAACTAGACTCAAGATTCTTTTAAGTCTAGCGTTTCTATTTCATCTACTACAGCTAATTGTTGTTCAACTATTATTTTTAATTTACGTTTAAATATTTTTGTATTTCTCTCTAAAGTATCAGCTTCATTTTCTATTTTTCGAGCTTTTAATAAAGACTCACCTACGATTCTTGAAGCATTGTGTTTAGCATCATTAATTATAGAGTCAGCTTCTTCTCTTGCTAATCTTTTAACATTATCAGCAGTACGTTCAGCATTAATTAATGATTGTTTTAAAGTGTTTTCTAAATTTTCATAATGCTCTAATTTTTCTTTTAGAAAGCTTATCTCTTTTTTTTGTTCCTGATACTTTTTAATTATTTGTTCTGTTTCTTTAATAACATCTGTTACAAATTGATTAACTTCTTTTCTATTATAACCATTTGCTTCATAGTTAAATTTATCCATTATCTCACATCCCTTAAATACGGGTCTTACCAATCAAATTCATCATCTTGTTTTTTAGTTCTTTTGTTTACTTGTTTAGAGGGAGCGGCATCATCGCTTATTTCTCCTTCAACATTAACATTATTAGGAGTACATAAGAATATTCCTCCACCAAGTTTTTGTAAATCTCCTCCTATAGCATATAGTGTTCCACTTAAGAAATCAACAATTCTCTTAGCTTGATCTGGAGTTACACGTTTTAAATTAACTACTACGGCATTTCTTTCTTTTAAATAATCTGCTATTTGTTGACTTTCTGAATAAGCACGTGGTTCTAGTAACATCATCTTGCTACCAGCAACACCATTTTCTTCATTATAATCTTCTCTACTCACTTTGTAATACTCCTCCTCTTTTTCTACTATTTCATCTGTTGTATCATCGCTACTAATCAGTTTTTTTAATTTATCTAAAGCCATAAAATATCCTCCTTAATTATAATATATATTATATTACCATATTTTTTATGATTCTAAAAGAGCTAATTAATTATTTATACCAAGTATTTACAATATCTACGTTATTAGATAGTGGTTCTGGATCAGCTTTTTTAAAGTATAGGTTAATAGGAACCTTGAAAGCACTACCGAAAGCTATGGCATTACCAGGTTTTAAGTTTTTTAATTGATTAGCAACTTCTATAGAAATAGATGGTACCATATCTTTAATATAACCTAAATCTTTAGGATGTAATGTTCTTAGAATTACGAAGTTTGAACACTGAGAAATTGCTGTATCAGATAATTCACTAGGTCGCTGTGTAATAAGACCAAGTAAAACTCCATATTTACGTCCCTCTTTAGTTATTCTATCAAAGATATTATAGCCAAGTATTTCAGTATCTGTATCTTTTTGAACATAACGATGGGCTTCTTCTATGACGATATGATAAGGAACACTACCACGATTTTCATTAGTTACTGCTGTATCAAAAATAAGTTTAGAAATGATTTTAGTAATTACTTTAGCAAGACGATCTTCAATATAACTGATATTAAAGTTAACTATTTGACATTTTTCTCCATTTAAGTTTGTAAACAATCTATCTAAATATGTATCTTTAGAAATATAAGCATTAGAATCAAAGAAAACATGATTAGGACTATTAGCAAGAGTATGTAATCTAACACTTAAAACATTTGCATAGTCATAGACTTTATCACTTTTTAAAATACCTTCACTAATTAAAGCGAAATCCATAGCTGTTTCTAGATCTTTTAAGGTATAAGCAATAAATTTTTGAGGTCTATCTTCTATATTAAAGTCTTCCATTATGAATTGTTTAACAAAGTTAACAACTAATTCTATCTCCATTAATTTACCGGTTTTATCTATATATAAACATTGTTTAAAGGTTCTAACATAACCAGGTTGAACTATTTTAGCTTCAAGAGATAAGTCTTTAGTATTAAATTTAGTTAAAATAGCAATAACTTGATCTCTTATTTTAGTAGATTGGTGACCACTTAGTAAAATATCAAGAACAGCTCTAGCAATGATATCATTTTTATATTTAATAACATCTTCATCATCACCTGTTAAAATATTAACAAGACTTAAAGCTTTTTCAATAATTGGGATTTGGTTAGGAGTAGTAACATTAAGTAGTAAAGCTAAATCATCAACTCCTAAAAGCCAAAGAGGAATATTTAAAATTTCACTAGCACCATTTTCAGGATTAGTAGTATAAGTTTTATAATGCATCTTAGGATTAACTTGGTCTATTGTTCCTAAAGCTCTTGTATATTCACCATAGGCATCAAACATGATAACATGAGCACCAACGGGACTTTTATTAGGATCGGCAAAGATATTTTGAAAAATACGACTTACAGAAAATGATTTACCGGCTCCACTATTTCCAAGTATTGCAAAGTGATTACTAAAGAAGCTATTGATATTTATATTTATTTTATAGTTTTGATAAATATTAGAATAACCAAGAGTTACTTCTTTTTCAGTTGGTTCACTAGGTCCTAGTATTAAAGCTAACTCATCCATACTAACTAGTCTAACTGTAGATCTAAATGAAGGTTTAGAACTAACACCTGGTAAGAAGTTATTACCTTTAATTTCTCCTACGATATTAATTTTAAGAGTTGTTTTAGTACTATTAACAATTTCTCCAACTATTTTATTATTATTATCTTCAAAGACAACATGAAGATTTAAAAGATTAGCTTGTTTAGTTAAATCAATACTTAAATCAATTATAACATTATTATCAATTATCTCTTTAATAGTTCCTAACATAACTACACCCCTTATTCTAAAATGATTATACTATAATTTTTTTAAAGGAACAAGAGTTAATTTAAATGAAAAGAAATGTATCTTATTTAAAGATCATTTCTATTTAAACAAATTACATCTAAAGTTCACTTTTTAATTTTTCAAGCTCTGTTATACTTAAATTAGTATTTTTAGAAACTACATCTATAGGTATACCATCTTTAAGAAGGTTTTTAGCGATTAATAATTTTTCTTTTTCTTTTCCTTCTTTAAGACCTTTTTTAATTCCTTCTTTAAGACCTTCTTCAAGTCCTTCTACTCGAGCTGTATTTATTAATTTCTTTTGAATTATTTCTTCTTCATATAAAGCATTAAACTCATCATTTATTCCTAACTTTTCTAATTCATTCAATATATATAAGGCCTCCTTATCTTCACCTGCTATTTTTCTTAATTCTTCATAGGACTCTCCTGTAAACAAAGAAATTAATCTAGCATCTTTACTAACTTCATTATAGCTTATTCCTTTAAATTTGTGAAGATAAACTTCATAGTCTTTTTATAAGACGAAATGAATGGCCATTGCTACTAGCTCCTAAAGTAGCAAAACGATGAAAGTGGAACACACCTGCATTAGAATTATAAGTATTGACACCGTCACATACTATATTTTTTTTAAGGAACAAGAGTTAATTTAAATGAAAAGAAATGTATCTTATTTAAAGATCATTTCTATTTAAACAAATTACATCTAAAGTTCACTTTTTAATTTTTCAAGCTCTGTTATACTTAAATTAGTATTT
>CASDWO010000039.1 GCA_949284575.1 uncultured bacterium | reverse complement strand
CCATTATAGTTTTAAACACAGGATCAAAAGTTGCTTCATAAACAAAATTATTAGCTATCATATAATCTCTAATTTCTTTATTACTAGCTTCTTTAGGAATATTTTTAATTCTATTTTTTATCACAATTTCTCCTTTCTGCAACTAAAATAGCAAATACAAATAATTATTGCAAAAAGGAAAATCTTTAAATTAATCATAAAAATATCGATCATTTTTATTAAATTGCTAGTTAAATTTAAATACAGTTATCTAAAGGCCTGTTCAATTTTTAAAATTACAAGTTTTTTATTTTTTTAATTCCTCCTTCCTTTTCCATCTCTTTTACAAGCCTCCCATCTAACTTTAATTTATCATACAAAATATAATCAATCAACAATTATTTTTCTTAAGTAATCTTCTTCTAATCTTACTAATAATTAATATATAAAAAAATCAAGTATATCTTAGTATTCATTAGATTCTCATGAATAACTATATATACTTGATATAAACTATTGGACCAACATTTACTTTAGTATTATTACATAGGTGGGAGAATTTACCTATTCCTTTTATCTATTCTATATAGAGATCTCCGTAATAATTGAAAAGCTAACTTTAAAAGGAAATGCCACACGCCATTCGCATTAGAAGAGCTATTGTTGTTCGCGTATCCTGTACTATTCACATTAAACACATTGTTAGAATTAGAGGCGTGGGGAGTATTAACCATATAAAGATTAACCTAATTAGTAAAGAAATATTTATCTATTAGTCTTTTTATTTTAAGATTATTAAAACTATAATAATAGTTATTAATACTAGAAAAAGTACTACTAAAAGATATTTTATAATTATCATATAAATACTTAACTTCTTTGATTCTTTTCTTAACTCTTTTTAAAGTACTATTACTAATATTAACAATAGTTTTATTATTAATAACTCTAAATCTATAACCTAAGAAGATAAAGCCTTCTTTACTATTTGTAATATTAGTTTTATTTTTATTTAGTTTTAGTTTATAAACATCATTTAACTCTTGTTCTATTTTTTCTTTTATTTCTTTTAAATACTCTTTATCCTGATGAATTAATATAAAATCATCCATATACTTTACGAAACACTTAATTTTATAGTCATGTATTATCTTATGGTCTAATCTATTTAAGTAATAGATAGATAAAAACTGACTAGTCATATTACCTATAGGTAAACCTTTATCATAAAGATAATATGGTAAAGATAAATTATTTTTAGAATTTATCTTACTAATAGATTTATTAATATAATCTCTATTAGTACTATCTATAATATTACATATATATTTATATTCAAAAGTATTACCTAAATCTTCTTTTAACATATTTTTTAAAACATTATGATCTATTGAATAAAAGTATTTAGATATATCTAGCTTTAAGATATAAAACTTATCATACTTTTTCATCTTCTCTATATATTTTTTAATTAAATTAAGAGCATAATCTCTTCCTTTACCCTTTCTAGTAGCAGTATTTCTATCATCTAATTTACATTCTAATTTAGGCATTAAATAATATCTTGTAACATAATGATTAATAAGTTTATCTTTAATATTTAAAGACATAATAATTCTTTCTTTAGGATGTTTAATTAAAAAGATATTATAAACTACTCCATTATAGGTTAAATCAACTAAATCATTACATACTTTCTTTATATTCATCATCTTATATTTATCAAATTTATAGATTTTATATTTATTCTTAGTATTTTTACATATCTCTTTTTCATAAATTCTTAAAACATCATCAAACTTTACTTCTATCATACTTAATCCAACCATATAACATCTTCATAATAGTAGTAAGTTCAAATATAACTTTATCAAAGACTTTTTTACTAATGTATCTATTTTTATAACTTTTTTCAAAGTAAAAATCTAACATGGATAATTTAGATGATATCTTATCTAAATAATTATTTTTATCTATACTACTATTCGCTTCATAAATAAGTTCTAATACTCTAAGAGAATCTTTCATAATAGCATCTTTAAGTACATATTCTTTTTTAGGATAATTAACTAAGATATCATCTAAATAGAAGATAAAATTTTTCATCTTTATTACTAACTTAAATCTTTCATTATTCATTAACATAATCCTCTATCATTTTATAAAGTTTCTCTATTTTAGTAAAAGGCATTTCTCTTATTTTATCTTCTAAAGATTTCTTTTTAGTATCTAGATTATATTTATCTATACCTAGTTTTAAATAGTGATTATAGTTATTAAGTTTCTTAAAGTCTTTAGTATTATCATCTATTTTATCATCTATAATTTTATAACTAATCTTTTTAGATTCTAAATTATTAATTATTTTAGACAAACTACTATGAGGAAAGCCACATCTTTTATTAGTTATTTTATAATTAAACAGATAATATAAGATATAACTATCATTATCAAAACATTGATAAAATCCACCCATTTTTCTTAAAGTTATAAAGTTATTACTACTATTTTTCATTGTTACTTCTCTCCTATGATTAGATTATATAATATTATTAAATAATTATAGTAATAATTTTTTATATTGTCGTTATAATGCATTATCATTTTCAAAAGATATGTATATTCTTATTGACTTTACAATTAAAGGAATAGAAACAACAGATAACGAAAAAAAGCAAAAAAAAGCACGGCCAAAAGATTTCACCTTTTAGGGCCGTGTTTTACTACTTCTTTATTAATTTTGCAATATATATGGATTACTACTACTCCCATCACCGTCAACTATTTTGATATTAGATTTTAGAAAGACGACTGGACGGACGCCATAATTAGTATTGTACGCACTATTGCCGGTAAGATATCCTGTACTACTCACAAAAAACACACTGCCAGAACTAGAGGCGCGGGGGGTGATTGTCCATTGAATTGATGAATTAAATATCCAATCATTATTCTTACAATCACTAAAATCACTGCTACGCCAATTATATAATTCTTTATTTAGGCATGCATTTCTATCTGTTGTACTTCCTCCACTTGTCGCATATCCATAATCAGAAGGATACATTAATCCTACTTTTCCTACCCATGATGTATCTCTTCCACTATATCCTGTTGTTCCTCGCTCGTATGAATAAAAGTGACTTGTTAATCCATTAGTTGAACTTGTATAATTTGATGTTCCTCCTAAATACCATAGAGTATCTCCTATCATACTTTTGGCATTGTCACTTAAAATATTAGTCCAATAGTCCCCACTATTTAAATTAGCATTTAAAGTTGCATTAGACCAATCATTAATATTATTAGAGTCCCATGCCATATTTCCAATAGATTCATTTCTTATTAATTTAATTCTTTCTTCGACCTTCCCTGTTCCATCATCAACTGTGAATACTCCTATTATTCTCCATAACTCATTATTAAAAGTTACATAATTATTAGGGTCACTTCCTATATATCTATAATCTGTTAGAGCCTCTGTTTGTTCTGTCTCTGGATGACTAAATGTCCACATCTCTTTCTTTTGATTATCTGTGGCACTGTTATAATCTAAATCTTCTGGATTTACTTTAGCAAGTATTGTATCAGTTGCTAAACCAGGCTGTTTCCTGTCATAACTTGTTACTACTATCTTACTCTTATATTCTTTTCCTTGAGCACTATTATCTGCATTATAATCTAACCACATCCATAACTGATAAGTAACTTTATCACTTGGTTCCAGTGTCTCTTCTCCTTTTATTTCAAAATTACCTGTTCCATAACTATTAACCTTAACTACTCCACTATCATATCCATTATTACTAGTTAATCTCATCTTTAAATATGAATTACTTAAAGTATTATTAACATCTTCTTCTAATGATACATGATAATATGCATTTATATTACCTGTATTAGTTATAGTAAAAGTATATGGTGTAGTCTTTTGACCTTGAGCATCTGAAACAGGAGCTGCATTTTCTAAATTAATATAATTACCATCTTCAAAGTCTACTTTTAATATACCTGCTGTTAAACTAACTTTTTTATCACCTTGGATAGTCATTGTAAGTAATGCATATGTCGCTCCTATTAAAGCTATTATACTTACTAAAATTGTAACTACTACTAATATAACATATTTCTTTTTTTCTTTATTCATAACTACTCTTTCTCCCTCGTTATATAACCTGCTTTATCACACTCTAAATGGGCTTTATATAAATATTCTTCATTACTTGTTTTTATAACTTCAACATAACTCTTATAATTATCACAATCATAATTATTTATATCTTTTATTTGTTTTAAATATCTTTCTTTTACTAAAGCATTTAATACTACTCTAGTATCGCTATTTACTTCTTTAGGTAAATAATCTTTATAATCGCTAAAATATTCTTTACTAGCTTTTAGCATTTTCTCTTCTTGTTTGTAGTAATAAGAATTATTTTTAGCTTCACTATATTTATTAATACTAATAAATAAAGCAAACATTAATAATCCTAATACTATTAGAATTATTAATATTTTTGTTCTTTTTGTCATTTTCTTCTTCTTTTTGTTACAGGGGTAACTTTCTTTTCATCAAAATTAATTAAAATAATGGAAATAATAGCCTCTATTAAAATGGTTACAAAATATGTTCTCCAGAATGTTTCTACTACCATCATTCTACTTATAAATAGCATACTTATTAAATTATCTGCTAACATTGCAACTATATAAGTTGCTAAAATAGCTAGTTTATTACTATCAGTATTCATATATAAGTAATAATAAATAGTTAAGTTAATCATTTGACTAGCTAAATAACCAAAAACTTCACCAGTTACAGGAACATAATCTACATTTTGTTCTGCTAATAGACTTGCTACAATCATAAAAAGTAACATTAAACAAGCTGAATAACTAATACCATTCATAGTCTCTTTGTAGCCATATTTTTTAGTTATAATATTAGCGATAAAATATCTAAATGGATAAGCAAAAACTGCTAGTGTTAAACTTGCTTTTCCAATATTAAAATTAAATTTACCTAATACCCAACCTAGTATTGCTACTGAAGTTAAAAGTAAAATATATACCCAGCTTGATACTTCTTCATGTCTTATTACTTCTTTTCTAGCACTCCCTTTTGTCATTTAAACTCCTCCTATTCTTATAAATTACTATAGCACAAAAAAAAGAAAAGCGAAAGACTTTTCTTCTTTTTTATTTACAAGTAAATCCATCAGCTTCAGCATCTTTTTTAGTATCTTCATAAGTAGCTTTTTCATCCGCAATACCATCTAAACCATATTCTGATAGGGCATCATCACTTGCTTTTGTTAAATCAATTTCTAATGAGACATTATAAGTATGTTTATCTTTATTATTATTAGTTTTTAAACTAACACCATCTTTATCAGTTTCTTCGAATTGTGTATCTAACATTGATACAAACATATCCCAGTTATCAATAATAGTATCATCTGTCGCTTCATTATCAATGCTCATTTTAACATATGAAACTTTATCATCTTTAAAAGTCATAGTTACTTCTTGATTCATTTTGATACCACTATCTTCTTCACTATTTGTACAAGTTAATGTTTTTTCTCCACCACAACCTGTTATAAATAGTATTGATACTACTAAGATACCAAATAATTTTACTCCTCTCACCTTTTTCACCTCCATCTACTTCTAGTATGAATTATATAAGAGAAAAAGGCAAGATTTTTTTTAGATATAAATATTACTTTACATCTTAAGGCTTTAAAGCTGTTATAGGTATAATATAAATACCTGTTTCTTCATCTTTAATGATTGCACTATAATTACCAACTATTATACACATAAATTTCGGCTTTTTACTTACATTATTATAAAATTTTAATAAACTTTCTTTAGCAGAATCTATACTTCTATAATTTAATTTTATTTCAATTGCTGCATATTCACCACTTTTAAATTCTAAAATAGCATCTACTTCATCTCCACTTGTATTATCTCTAAAATGATATAAATGTCCATCTAAATAATCCATATATATTCTTAAATCTCTTTCTACTAAAGCTTCAAACATTAAGCCAAAAGTATTAAAGTCATGCATTAACTTATCAACAGATAAACCTAGTAAAGCACAGGATAATGATGGATCTACTAGATGCCTTTTAGCAGACTTACCAATTCTTTTTGATGATCTATAATTAATACTATAAGCTTCTTGATTTGATGTTAAATATAAAGAGTCTAATACTTTAATATAATCTGCAACTGTTTTTCTATTTTCTACCAAATCACTTTCATTTTCATATTCAGCAATATCTTTTACTATAGTATCATAACCAATAGGTGATGATTCATTTCTTGCTAAAGATTTTAATATCATTCTCATTTTATTAGAATCTCTTTTATGATCTTTTCTCTCATGTATATCTTTATTTATCACATTCTCAATATAATTACTTGGTATTAAATCAATATTTTCTTTACTAACTTCTAAATTTTCAGGCCAACCACCTCTAATAATTAATTCAGCTATTTCATTAAGTTCATATTTTTTTACTGACTTTCCTACATTTTTGTTGTTTAGCATATCTAGAAGGCTTATTTCACCATTTGAATCACCTGATTCATAAAGGCTCATGGGATACATTTTTAATGTAGCAATTCTACCAACTCCAGAGTGAAATACTTCTTCTTGTTCTTCTTTAGTAAGAGTAGTAGAGCCAGTTAAAATGAATTTTCCTTTATTATGGTCACTATCACATTCGTGTCTTACAGCATCCCAAATACTAGGAACTATCTGCCATTCGTCGATAAGTTGGGGTCTTAAATCTTCAAAAATATATTTTGGATTAGCATTGGCTAAATCCTTTTTATCTTTTTCAGTCATATAAACTACACTATTAGCATGATTTAGAGAAGTCCAAGTCTTACCACACCACTTAGGCCCTTCGATAGATACTGCACCAAAAACACTTAAATATTTAGTTAGCTTTTCATCTATTAATCTTTCTTTATAATTTTCTTTAGTTAAACTCATATTATCACCTTTCTTATATTGATATTATATAATAACATTGCCCACTTTTCAATAACTTTACTACCCACTTTTCCAAAATATAGTCATTTTAACTATGGCTTTAAAGCAGTAATTGGAATAATGTAAATACCTGTTTCTTCATCTTTTACTACTGCATCCCACAATCCACATATAATACATTTAAATTTAGGCTCTACTTTTACTTCATTAGAAAACTTTGTTAAACTTTCTTTAGCATCTTCTATTTCATTTGTACCTAACTTAATCTCAATCGCTCCAAATTCACCAGTAGGAAGCTCAACAATTGCATCCACTTCTACACCATTATTATTATTTCTATAATGATAAAGTTTTCCATCTAAACTCTCTATATATATTCTTAAATCTCTTTCTACTAAAGCTTCAAACATTAAACCAAAAGTTCTTATATCATTTTCTAATATTTTAGTCGTAATAGAAAGAATTGCACAAGCAAGTGATGGATCCGTAAAGTGCCTTTTTGAAGATTTTCCAACTCTTTCTTTAGATCTTAAATTAGTTGTATAAGCTTCTTGATTTTCAAGTAAATATAAATTTTCTAAAATATTTAAGTAATCTGCAATAGTATTTCTACTTACAGTATATTCTTCATCTGTTGCTACCTCTTCAATATCTCTTATTAAGGTATTATTACTTACAACTGTACTTTCATTTCTAGCAAGAGATTTTAGTAGCATTCTCATTTTATTTTTGTCTCTTAAAACTCCATCTTTAGAAATATCTGACTCTAAAACTGCATTTATGTAGCTTTGAGGTAATATATGCAAGTCATTATCATCAGTAGATATATTTTCAGGCCAACCACCTCTAACTATAAGTTTAGCAAGTCCTTCATAAGTTGGTTTTATCTTTACTGTTTTACATACTTTTTTTCCTTCGAACATATCAGTAAGTGATATTTCTCCAGTTGAATCTCCTGATTCGTAAAGACTCATAGAATACATTTTTAATCTATCTATTCTTCCTGCCCCAGAATGATGTATTTTACTTTTATCTCTAATAGTAGTAGATTCTGTTAAAATATATTTTCCTTTTATTTTATCCATATCACATCTATGTCTAACCGCATCCCATACAGCAGGTATTCTTCCCCACTCATCTATTAATTCGGGATAATCTTCACCGAGTATAAGACCAACATCAATTTCTGCTTTCGCTCTTGTATTATAATTTTCTTCTGTCTCATCTAAATAAATGGCAGAATTACAATGATTTAGAGAAGTCCAAGTCTTACCACACCATTTTGGACCTTCTATACTTAAAGCTCCAAATATTTTTAAATATCTATCAATTTTTTTGTCAATTAATCTTTCTTTATATCCTTCTTTTGTTAATGCCATATTATTTCACCTCACTAACATAATATCACATTTTATATCATTGTGCAACTTTCTTTAATTTTATTGTGCAGTTTTCTACAATTTTATTGTGCAGTTTTCCTGAATTAGACAGTGCAACTTTCATTATTAATATTATTAAACTAATAAAGAAAGTTATACTTTTATTTTTTTAGAATAAGTTTTATTAGGTGAAGTTTCATGAAGAAAGTATTAGTTATTTTGTTATTATTTTTAATTCCTTTAAATGTATTTGGTAAAGAAGATACTTTTGATACTGCTAAAAGTAGTATTGTTATGGATCTAGATAGTGGCAGAATTTTATATGAAAACAATTCTCATGAAAAAAGATTAATAGCATCTATTACAAAAATTATGACTTGTATTATTGCTTTAGAAGAAGGAGATTTAAATAAGGAAGTAACAGCAGGAGATGAGATTTTAAAGATGTATGGTACTAGTATTTATCTAGAGTTAAACGAAAAAATGAAATTAATTGATTTGCTTTATGGTTTAATGCTTAGAAGTGGTAATGATGCTTCTGTTGTTATTGCTAAAGAAATAGCAGGTAATGAAGAAAAATTCGTAGAGATGATGAATAAGAAAGCGAAAGAAATAGGAATGAAAGATACTACTTTTAATAATCCCCATGGACTTGATGAAGAAACTAAGAATTATTCAACAGCATATGATATGGCTCTTTTAACTAAATATGCTTATCAAAATAAAACATATAGGAAAATAACTAACACTGAAAAATACAGTGTAAAAACTGATAATAAAAGCTATTTATGGTATAACAGAATGAAATTGTTGGGGGATTATGAATACTGTACTGGAGGTAAGAATGGTTATACTCCTAGTGCTGGTAAAACTTTAGTAACAACTAATGAAAAAGATGATTTAGAAATAGTTATCGTTTCTTTATACGATAATGATGAATATAATAATCACGAAACTTTAGCTGAAGAGATATTTTCTAATTATAAAAATTATAATATTTTAAATAAAAAGAAATTTAATTTAAATATAGATAATAAAAAATATTATATTAAAAGATCTTTTTCTTATCCTTTAGCTAATGAAGAAAAAGATAATCTTAAAGTCTTAGCAAGTATTGATGATGAAATAATTAAAGGTAAAGTGGGAACCGTTAAGGTGACTTTAAATAATAAAGTTATTAAAAAAGTTCCTCTTTATATTAAAGAAGAAAAAAAGAAAGAAAATATCTTTACGAAGATATTCTCCTAAGTCTAAAAAAATTAATAGTTGGTCTAGCATTTATTCTAACTTCATAAAGACTAGTACCTAGACCTGAATTAATATAAAATTTGGTATTATTTATTTGATAAAAAGAATTTATATATTTACTAGCATGATCTTTATTAGCCATATTAAATAAGTAAGGTATTCTAATTTCTCCTAAATGAGAATGACCTGCTAAAGCTAAGTCTACTTGATAAGAGTTAATAAATTCATCTAAATAATCAGGTTTATGAAAAATTACAATAGTATAAATATTAGGATTATAGTTAGCAAAGGCTTTAGAATAGTCTATTACTTCATTATTAGTATTTAAACCAACTATCATTATAGGATCAACAGTTTTGTTATATATTAATTCATTACTATCATTTAAAATAGTAAAACCACAATCTGTTAAAATAGAAATAGCATCTTCATTATCAGTTTCTCCTAAAACAGCATATTTACCTAAAGTGGCATTTAATTTTTTTAATTCTTTTACTAAATATTCTCTATTTTTAGAAGTTAATTTTTCTTTATCGTTTAATAAATCTCCTGTGAATACTAATATATCTGGTTTTCTTTTATTAATAGTATTAACAGCGTCTTTTAATAAAGCTCTATTATTATAGTGCAAATCACTAAATTGAATTACTTTAATGCCATCAAAAGAATCTAATACTTTTTCACTACTTATCGCTTCTTCATAAACTATAATACTAGTTGTACCAATCTTGATTACATAAAAGCAAGCACTAAAAACTAAAATAAATATTATAATTAGAGAAATAACAATTCTCTTTACTATTTTTTTTATTTTTAAAGCTTCTTTTTCTTTATCAATATCATCTTGTTTATCTTTATTTAATTCAATTCTACTATTCATATTATCCCTCTATAATAGTATACCTAAAAATACTATTTTTTTAAAGTCTTTTATCTAACCTTCTCTATTTCTTCTTTTAAACGTTGATAAGATAAACTGCCAAAACTAGTAAAGGAAATAGTACCATTGCTATTAATAATATAAGTATTAGGATATGTTGTTACATTGTATTTATCAAATAGTTTATTAGTTGCAAATAGTGAAATGAACGTATAATTAGTTTCTTGTAAGAAATTTTTAATATCTTTTTTAGAATTTCTTTTAGTATTAGCAATAGCAAGGATGATGACATCATCTTTATTACGGTTATAGTCATTATATAGTTTTTCAATATGAGGTAATTCATCAAGACAAGAAAAACAATCAATTGCATAGAAATGTAAGACTATTGTTTTACCTATATAATCATCTAGAGTATGAGTGTTATTATACTGATCTTTTAAAGTAAAGTTAATTGGAGTTGCTAGTTCTACTTTTCCTGCACTTTTTACAGATTCTTCATCTTTAATAGGTTCCATAGTAAAACCAGTATAAGATACGTAACAACCCATAACTATAATAATAAGAGCTCCTATTTTAACAATATAGTTCAAGATATTTTGTTTTCTTTTAATGATATTTAAGATTTTTGTTGTAAATAGTCCTAGAATTATAAATGGTAATAAGAAACCTAGAGCATAAACTGAGACGAAAATATTTCCTAGTAATGCTGTACTTGCAGTAGTTGCCATAATTAGGGTTGATGATAAAGCTGGACCTACACAAGGAGTCCAAGCGAAGGAGAATAAAAAGCCCATGAGGAATGCCGTTTTCTTAGTAATTTTATTAGGATTAAAATTAATCTTTAACTTTTTTTCTTTATTTAGAAAATCTACCTTTAGAATTCCTAATTGAAATAAACCAAGTATTACGATTAAGATTCCTCCTATTTCTAAGAATATTTTTCTATTATCTTTAAAAAACATTCCTAGTCCTGTAAAAGACAATCCTAAAATAAAAAATGACATAGATATTCCTAAGATAAAAAATAAGGTATAGATTAGGACTACTTTCTTTTTATAAGTAACATTACCATTTGTATCCACTTCTTTAGCATTAGTAGCAAGGTAGCCCATATATAGAGGTATTAGGGGAATAACACATGGTGAGAAAAAAGATATTAGTCCTTCTAAGAATATTGCAAAAACTTGAATTAATTCAGTCAATGAATACTCCCCGCAGCAAGCTACGGGGTATCTTCCTAAAGCGATGTTATTTTTGCTGTTGAAATTTCAAATATAACTGCTTGTATTCCGCATCTTGTTTACCTTGTTTTTTTAAATATTCTTTTATTACCGATTCATTTTGATTTTTTCCTACTGTAGCCACAAAATAACCGTCTGACCAAAACTGTCCTCCCCATAGTTGTTTCTTTACTTGAGGACATTCGACAAAAATTTGTCTTGCTGTTATACTTTTTATTATTTTCACTATTTTACTAGGTGCATAGTTTGGTGTGCTTTGAACTAGAAAATGTACATGATCTTTATCCGTACCTATTTCTAGAAAAACAATATAATCATAACGTTTCTCTATCTCAAGACAAATTTGTCGAAGATGTTCATCCACTGTTTCATCAAATACTACACGACGGTATTTTGCTGGACATACAATGTGGTAAACAAGATTGCTTACGTTGTGCGACAAATATAGATATTGACTATCTCCCATAACATCGCCCTCACTTCGTATTTATAATACTACGTTCGGCCTTACGTTGCAAGCAACGGGGAATTAAACCCTAGACTAATGACCATGCACCGTATGGTCATTAGTTATTAAATCACGCTCCTAAAAGATTCTAACAAAAAATAGAGCTTATTACAACTCTAATTTTCTTTAGTACTTAATATGGCTAGAAAAGCATCAGGTGGCACTTCGACACTACCTATTTGTTTCATTTTCTCTTTACCTTCTTTTTGTTTTTCTAGAAGTTTTTTCTTACGAGTAATATCTCCTCCATAACATTTAGCAAGTACATCTTTTCTTAGGGCTTTAATGTCGCTTCTTGCAATTACTTTATTGCCAACTGCTGCTTGAACAGGCACTTCAAATAACTGCCTTGGTATTACTTCCTTTAGTCTGTGAACAATAAGTTTACCACGATTATAAGCAAAGTCTTTATGAGCAATCATACTAAGAGCATCTACTACTTCGCCGTTTAATAAGATATCTAATTTTACTAAGTCACTTGCTTCATAGCCTATTACTTCATAATCAAAAGAAGCATAGCCTTTTGTAATTGATTTTAATTTATCAAAGAAGTCATAAACTATTTCTGATAGTGGTAATTTATAAATTAAACATACTCTTTCGTCATCTAGATAACTCATGTTAATAAATGTTCCTCTTTTATCTTGACATAGTTCCATTAAAGGACCGATATAATCTTTTGGGGTATAAATAGAAGTTTTAACAAAGGGCTCTTTAATTTCTTTTATCTTAACTTTAGGGGGCATTTTATTAGGAGCATCTACTTCTACAATAGTCCCATCAGTAAGAGTTACTTTATAAATAACAGATGGAGTTGTGGCGATAACATCTATATTAAATTCACGTTTAATCCTTTCTATTGTTACTTCCATATGTAATAGCCCTAAAAAACCTGTTCTAAAGCCGAAACCTAAGGCAACTGATGTTTCAGGTTCAAAGACTAATGCTGCATCATTTAATTTTAGTTTAGCTAAAGCTTCTCTTAACTCTTCAAACTGATTAGTTTCTATAGGATAAAGGCCACAGTAAACAACACTTTTTAATTTTTTGTATCCAGGTAAGGCTTCTACTTTATCTTTAGTAGAGTTTAATGTGATAGTATCGCCAACATGAACATCACTAATACTTTTAATAGAAGCATAGATATAGCCTACTTCTCCTGTATTTAGAGAATTGACTTCTACTTCTTTAGGAGTATTTTTTAAAATCGATAATACTTCATAACAGGCTTTGCTTTCTAGCATATAGATTGTATCACCTTTTTTTACACTACCGTTAAAAATACGAACTGCTGTTAAAACTCCACGATAAGAATCATAAATACTATCAAAGATTAAGCCTTGTAAAGGTTTAGCACTATCGCCTTTAGGAGCAGGAATTTTAGTAATAATAGCATCTAATAATTCTTTTATCCCCTCACCTGTTTTTGCACTAGTTAAAATAATATCTTCCTCTAGAAATCCTAAATTAGTAAGTTCTTCTGTTACTCTAGGAATATTAGAACTAGGTAAATCTATTTTATTAATGACAGGAATAATAGTTAAGTTATTATCAAGAGCAAGATAAAGGTTAGCAAGTGTTTGTGCTTCTATTCCCTGGGTGGCATCTACTACTAAAATAGCTCCTTCACAAGAAGCAAGAGAGCGATTAACTTCATATGAAAAATCAACATGGCCTGGTGTGTCTATTAAGTTTAATAAGTATTTCTCATTATTATATAAATAGTTAATAGAAACAGCATTAAGTTTAATTGTGATACCCCTTTCTCTTTCTATATCCATAGAGTCTAATAATTGTTCTTTCATTTCGCGCTCTGTAACTGCTTTCGTCTTTTCTAAAATACGATCTGCCAAAGTACTTTTACCATGATCTATATGAGCAATTATCGAAAAATTACGAATGTTTTCTTGTTTCATAAACTTCACCTACTTAAAAATATAGTAACATAGTTACTATATTATCATATTTTTAATATTTTTTTAACTCTTGTATTTCTTTTTTTGATAAACCAGTTGTTTTAATAATATCATCGATAGATAAATTCAGCACTAGCATTCTTTTTGCCAACTCTTTTTTCTCTTTCTCAAGAGACTTCTTTTCTTCTTCAATAGTTTTTTTATCTTCTTCAATAGATTTTTTATCTTCTTCAATAGATTTTTTATCTTCTTCAATAGATTTTTTATCTTCTTCAATAGATTTTTTATCTTCCTCAATTATTTTTTTATCTTCTTCAATAGATTTTTTATCTTCTTCAATTATTTTTTTGTCTTCTTCAATTATTTTTTTGTCTTCTTCAATTATTTTTTTGTCTTCTTCAATAGTTTTCTTTTCTTCTTCATTTTGTTTTTTAGATATATCAATTTCTTCTTTTAAAGAATCTATTAATGCTAAATCATCTTTAACATATTCTTTTGCTTTTTGTTTCCATTCCCACTCTTTGTGTTTTTCATAATCATATACACCAATTATTCCTAAATTGTTAGATAGTTTTTTTATTTCTTCCTTCGCTTCCATTAATCCTTCAACTCCTTCACTAATCTTTTCTATATCTTCACGTTTTGTTAAAGTTAGTAAAGTTATAGCCCTCTCAAACTCACTTAACTCATTATCATTATAATATTTTTCCTGGAATTTTAAAAGATTTATATTGTATATTATAAGATTTTTTGAAAGCACAATTCCTCGTTCAGGATCCATTAATACAAACTTTATTATTTCTCTATCATCATATTGCCAATCCAAATCAAAGTTTATTTGAATTCCTATATAATTATCATCATAATTTTCTCCACTAAAATTAGCTTCAGTTTTTGCTTTTAATATATAATCAATATTTCTATTTATCAATCCCTCATAATAACTAGCATTCATTTCTAAATTGACTACATTCTTTTCAACTCTAACAATTATATCTGTAACTTTTTTCTTTTCTTTGGCATTACTAACAGGTAATACTGTATTTTCTATGCGCATATTATTTTTTATTATTTTTCTATCAATACCTAAAAAATGTTCTAAAATTATACTTAAAAACAGATGACTATTAATCATTAAATTTTTAAATACGACATCTTTAGTAGCAGGTAATACCTCTCCTCTTCTTCTAAGTTCATTTCTTAATTTTTTAGCATTTTCATAATTAATCAATTTATTTAATTCATCTAAATTATATCCTGTATACATACTCCTCTCCTTTCTTAATTAAATACTTTTTTAAGTTATTTAACTCTAACATAAGGAGATAATTAAATCAAAAAGTGAAAAAGAGAAAATTAAAAAGAAAAAACAGGTGTAAGATCATTTAAAAACACCTATTTTGCAAATATTCGCTTCTAAATTGGCTCAAACTTTTAAAATTCAAAGTTTTTTTATTTTTTTCTTATATATTTCTATTAGATCAGGATCATTTTGATTTTTTGGTAAATTATCTATGGAGAAAAACTTCATATTTTTAGACTCTTCATCCCATTTTAAAGTACCACTATATTTTTTTACTAGAAACAAAACTGTATTATTAATAACAACATCACCATTAGGATAACTATTTCTTCTACTTTTACCTGATACGATATCAATTATTTCTAGATTCTCCTTTAAGACATCTAAATTAGTTTCTTCCTTAATTTCTCTGATAATAGTATCATAGAAAGTCTCCTCTAATTCTTGACAACCACCAGGTAAGCCCCATTTATTTCTATCCATCCTACTTTGTAGTAGTATTTCTCCTTTACTATTAACAATAATAGCAGCAGCTCCATCTTGTAAAAGAACAAACTTATGTCTAATTATATCAGGCATACAAAGCCTAGTATATACTGGATATCCTATTTCTTTAGATAATTTTATAATTTCATCGGCATCACTATTTACCATTTTCTTTACTAGTTCTTCATGGCTAATCATATTAATCACCTACAAATATGATAGCATATATACTAAATTAATCAAGGACTAACTGCTTCATTTAACATACTAAAAAAAGCATTCATTCCTTTATTAAAAGCGTTTTCAATAAAATAAGAAAGATCAAGACCTAATCTTGAGATGTTATTTTCATAATTAGCTTTATCTTTATTAAGATAATCTTTTATGGTTACATCTTTTCCTTCTTTAATATCAGTTTCATATGCTTCTATTTCTTTTTCCGTAAGCATATTTTTTTTATTTTGTTGATATTCTCCATAACCACTTAATTGTAAAAAATATAAAACAAAGAATAGAAAAATTAAGATTAATGCTACTAATTTAAGTAAGTTAGTTTTGGTCACTACTTATCACCTCACTTAATACTTCGCTTAAAATAAGTAATGTTTCATATACTTCGTCAATTGTATTTTCAGGTCCTCCTAATTCAATTAAGATGGTCCTAGGAGAAAAATCTTGATTATAGATACCATTTACTCCTGCACCTTGTTTTTTATATATACCTTTAGATAATCCTGGTATTTTTTCATTTAATTTATTAGAAATAAGGGTGGTAAATTCTAAATTTTCTTGATAATTTGGATTTTCTAAACCAATTAGAAAGAGAATTTTAGCATAAGTTTTATCATTATATACTAAAGTAGTTTTATCTTTAGATATAGAGTCTCTATGTAAATCAATAAAATATTCTAAGGAAGGATTTGTTTTTTTAGCTGCTTCCAATAAAACTCTACTCGCTTGATAACTACCAGCATAATTTAGACCCATAGTACTTCTAACACTACTAATTGTAGTTTCTTCTATTAAAACATTATAACCTTTCTTTTCTAGTTCTTCTTTTAAAACATAATCTGCTAATTTAACAGTAGGCATTACACTATATTCTGCAAAAGAAGTTGGGGTATATTCTTCAGTATCATGAGTATTATAAATATAAATAGAAGGGGGTTCTTCTTTAGATACTCTTGTTGTTTTTTCTTCTTTAGAAAGATATGTAATATTCTTAGTTAGACCTTTATAATTGCTATTAATAATACTTAGAGGTTCACTTAAATCTAAAGTTATAAGTTTAGTCATAAGTTGGTGAAAATAACTATAATTAGATTTTGTTTTTGTAACAAAAGGATTATTATTTTCTAATAAAAATCTTATTAAATTTTCATTTTGAAAAGGTAATGCTAGTTTAGATAAAGATTTAATTGTTACTAAAAATGAAGAAAATAACACAAGAAAAAAGAAAATAATTTTATACTTTTTTTTATGAGTCTTTTTAGATTTAGCTACAAATTTCTTTTTCATATTTTTTCTCCTTTACATTATCATAGTAAATAACGGAGCAAAACTATGTCGAATTAATTTAATTCTAAACTTTTATTTAAAGATTGTGCTAATAGTTTACTTAATTTTGCAATAACAAAATCTATTTCTTTAGGAGTTACTAACAAATTATAACCTAATGGGGTTAAAACTTCTCTTATTAAAGCTTTTATCTCATCATCAGTTAAGGATCCTAATAAGCCCATAATTTGTTTTTTTTCAGTATTATTTAGAGTTTTATTATGATTTTTATAATCTCTATTTGAAGGAGGAACTAATTTCATTTTACTATTTTCAATATTTTCTTTTTCAAAAGAGAAATGCCTATAAAGATAATTAATAGTATTACTGACAATTGTAGTGGCATCTACTACAGTAGGAATACCTATAGCAATAACAGGAATATTTAAAGTTTCTTTACTTATTTCAAATCTATTATTTAAAAGACCGCTACCAGGATTAATACCAGTATTAGTAATTTGAATTGTTTTATTAATCCTTTCAACACTAGATGCTGCTAAAGCATCAATAACTATTAGAAAGTCAGGTTTTACTTTATTAATTACACCTTCAATAATATCTTTTGTTTCTATACCTGTAGTACCCATTACACCTGGTACTAAAGCAGATATTATTCTATATTTATTATCAAGATGTAATCCTAATTCCGTAATTTGCCTTGTTATTTTAAGATCATCTATTGTTAATGGTCCTAAAGCATCTGGAGTAGCTTTACGGTTTCCAAGTCCTACAATTAAACATGAAGACTTAGTATGTAAATCAAGATCTTTAAATAATTTTTTTAATTCTTCACTTGTTACTTTTAAAAGATTATGATAATTCTCTTCATCCGTTACATCTTCAAAATAAATTGTCTTGTAAATACCTTCTTTCTTATCAATACTCGAAGCTTCTTCTTCATTTAAAACTAAGGTTTCAATTTTAATATTATCAACGATTTCTTCCTTAACTTTATAATTTTTATAATCCTTAATATGTTCTACAATTAAATCAGTTCTTATCTTATATTTACTAAGATCTATTTCATGCATATTATCACCTAAAGTTAGTATTAACTTTTTTTATGGAAAATATTTGCAAAATTAGTTTTTTTTTGGTAAAATTATGATGTTTATTAAAAAAGCGAGGTGAAAAAAATGCCAAATATTAAAAGTGCTAAAAAAAGAGTACGTAGTAATGCAAGAAAAGCAGATGTTAATACTTTAGTTAAATCTAGTATGAGAACTGCTATTAAAAATGTTGAAAAGATAGTTACTACTCAAAATAAAGAAGAAGCTAGTAATAAATTAAATATCGCATTACAAAGAATTGATAAGGCTTGCAATAGTGGTTTAGTTCATAAAAACAAAGCTGCTAGATTAAAGTCAAGACTTACTAAAGCTGTTAATAATATGAATTAAAAAAGAAATGTGGATAGTGTACACGCACATTTCTTTTTTTGTTAAACTCCTTTATATTATATTTATAACTGCTTTTATAATTAAAATAATGGCTAAAGGACCTGATATTATTTACCAAGTCCTTTTGTTTCTTTAAATAAACTTTCATCTATTGTTATATCTTTATTGCTACCAGTTACTTTATGTAGATAGTAATTATATTTATCATTATCTATTTTTTGATAACCATCATCATATAATTTATTTAATATTTCATCTTCTTTACCAAACTGTTTATAGGTTAAATCTGCTAAGTAGTAACTAGTATCATCAATTGGCACTAAAACAAATCTATGCTCATAGTCAAAACCTAAATCATTAGTATCAATTATATAAGCAAGGCATGACATATCTTTTAGATTCTCATATAAATACCAATTATAGACTAAACACATTCTCTCATAATCTAATCCATCCAAATCACTTTTAGTATTTTCTATTGCTCTTTTTATAATAGATTCTTTATCTATATTAGCAATATTAAGCATTCTATCATATAAAGACATATTAATTCTCTAGTTTAGCTTTAGCAGCAGCAAGTCTTGCCACAGGTACTCTAAATGGACTACAAGAAACATAGTTAAGACCAACTTTATGGCAGAATTCAATACTCTTAGGATCTCCTCCATGTTCTCCACAGATACCTAGTTTGATATCATCTCTTGTACTTCTACCAAGTTCTGCAGCCATTTTTACTAACTTACCAACACCAACAATATCTAGGCTTGCGAAAGGATCATTTACAAATATTTTTTTATCATAGTAATCTTTTAAGAATTTAGAAGCATCATCTCTTGAGAATCCATAAGTCATTTGCGTTAAGTCATTTGTACCAAATGAGAAGAATTCTGCTTCTTTAGCTATTTCATCTGCTAAAAGTGCAGCTCTTGGTATTTCTATCATAGTACCTACTTTATATTTTAAATCACTGTTATTATCTTTAATAATAGCATCAGCTGTTTCAACTACTATATTTTTAACATATTTTAATTCATTAAGATCTCCTACTAAAGGTATCATAATTTCAGGTGTTACTTTAATACCCTCTTTTCCTACTTCTAAAGCAGCATTTATAACAGCTTTTGTTTGCATAACAGCAATCTCTGGATAAGTAACAGCAAGACGACATCCACGATGTCCCATCATTGGATTAAATTCTTTTAGTGACTCTACTTTATTCTTTAAAGAAACAAAATCCATATCTAAGTCTTTTGCAAGAGCTTTAATCTCCACATCAGTATGAGGTAAGAACTCATGTAGTGGTGGATCTAAGAATCTAATAGTAACTTCATAGCCATCCATTACTTTAAATAATTCTTTAAAATCATCTTTTTGATAAGGTAAAATCGCATCAAGTGCTTCTTCACGTTTTTCTAATGTTGGAGCAACTATCATCTTTCTAAAATTAAATATTCGCATCTCATCAAAAAACATATGCTCTGTACGACAAAGCCCAATACCTTTAGCACCAAAGTCTTTTGCAACTTTAGCATCCCTAGGATTATCAGCATTAGTTCTAACTTCTAGATCTGCAACATCATCAGCCCAGTTCATGAATGTTTCAAAATTCCCACTAATAGAGGCAGGAACCGTTTTTATCTTTTCTCCATAAACATTACCAGTTGAACCATCTAAACTAATATAGTCCCCTTCTTTAAATGCTTTACCATCTTTTGTAGTTAAAGTTTTCTTATTAACATTAACTACTACATCAGAACATCCTGATACACAACAAGTACCCATACCACGAGCAACAACAGCAGCATGTGAAGTCATTCCACCTCTAACTGTTAAGATACCATTAGCAATATTCATTCCTTCAATATCTTCAGGAGATGTTTCTTCTCTTGCCAATATTATGTCTTCTACTCCCTCAGCATGAGCTTTCATAACGTCTTCGGCACTAAAATATAAATGTCCAGTTGCGGCTCCAGGAGATGCTGCTAAACCTTTACCAATAACTTTTGCTTTAGCCAATTCTTCTTTATCAAAAGCAGGATGTAATAGTTGCTCTAATTGTTTAGGTTCTACTCGCATAATAGCTTCTTCTTTAGTAATTTTACCTTCATTGACAAGCTCTACGGCAATTCTAAGAGCTGCTTCCGCTGTTCTTTTACCATTTCTAGTTTGTAGCATAAAAAGTTTTCCATTTTCAATAGTAAATTCCATATCTTGCATATCTTTATAATGATCTTCTAGAGTCTTACATATCTTAATAAACTCATCGAAACATTCTGGCATAACTTCTTTTAAAGTATCAATAGACTGTGGAGTTCTAATACCTGCAACTACATCTTCTCCTTGTGCATTAATTAAATATTCACCATATAAAGCTTTCTCTCCAGTAGCAGGATTTCTTGTAAATGCTACACCTGTTCCACTAGTATTACCCATATTACCATAAACCATCTCTTGAACATTAACAGCAGTACCCCAGTCTCCTGGAATATCATTAAGACGTCTATAAGTAATCGCTCTATCATTATTCCAACTTCTAAAGACAGCTTTAACTGCTTCTATTAGTTGTACTTTAGCATCTTGTGGGAACTCGCTTCCTGCATGTTTTCTATATTCTTCTTTATATCTATTAACAACTTCAACTAAGTCATCAGCAGTTAAATCAGTATCAAGTTCCACATTTTTTTCTTTTTTTAATCTCTCAAATAAATATTCAAAAGAACTCTTTGGAAAGCCCATAACTACATCTGCAAACATTTGAATAAAACGACGATAACAGTCATAAGCAAATCTTTTATTATCAGTAAGGCTTGCAAGTGTCTCTACTACTTTATCATTCATACCAAGATTTAAAACTGTGTCCATCATACCTGGCATAGAGCTTCTTGCCCCACTTCTAACTGATACAAGTAATGGATTTTTATCATCACCCATAGTCTTACCAGTTAACTTTTCAAGACTTGCAAGTTCTTTAAAAATCTCTTCCTTAATATCATCACTAATTTCTTCATTATCTTTATAGTATTTTAAGCAAGCTTCAGTTGTTACGGTGAAACCACGAGGTACAGGTAGACCAATTCTTGTCATTTCTGCAAGATTAGCACCTTTTCCTCCTAACAACTCCCTCATATCCTTATTGCCTTCACTAAAGGCATAAACATATTTCATTAAATCACTATCCTTTCGCTATAAAACAAGTATATCAAAGTTAATTTATTTTTTAAAGAAAAATTTGCTACTAAAAATGCGACATGGTATACTTATATCAAGGAAGTGATACGATGATTAAGAAAAGAATTTTATTAAAGTTATCAGGAGAAGCTTTAAGTGGTTCTAAAGATAATGGGATTGACTTTGAAAGAGTTATAGAAATTGCTAAAGAAGTAAAAGTTTGTCTTGATATGGGCTTTTCGTTTGGCATAGTTGTTGGAGGAGGAAATTTCTGGCGCGGTAAGGCGAATGACTTTATGGAGCGGCAAACATCTGATTATATTGGTATGCTTGCAACTACTATGAATGCTCTAGCTTTACAAGATGCTTTTAGGCAAATAGATGTTCCAGTTCGTGTTGAGACTGCTATTGAAATGCGTAAAGTTGCTGAGTTTTATCTACGTGAAAAATGTGAGAAACATCTTGAGAAAGGGCGCGTTGTAATATTTGGTTGTGGTACAGGTAATCCTTTCTTTTCAACCGATACAGCAGCCGCTTTAAGAGCAGCAGAGATTAATGCCGATATTTTAGGGAAAGCAACTAATGTAGATGGTATATATGATAAAGATCCTAAAAAGTATAAAGATGCTAAATTAATTAAAGAAGCAACATATAATGAAGTATTAAATAAAAAGTTAAAAGTAATGGACTTAACTGCTATTACTCTATGTATGGAAGAAGAAATTCCTATTATCGTTTTCAATATAAATAAACCTGGTATGTTAAAACAAGCTCTTATTACTGATGATATAGGTTCTATTGTAAAGTAGTGATTAATATATATCCATTTAAAATATTAAATAAAAAGAAATGATTTTAGAAGATTAAAAGCCCACACAAACGTGAGCTTTTTTCTAACATGGTAGGTCTCGAGAGTTCCTATATGTATTCTTTTAGATTTTAATCTTACTCAAACTTACTAATAAGTAAGCGTCAGTACAAGAAGATAATTTACACCCTCATGTTATTTATAATAAATATATATCACAATTCCCATAAAAAGTAAATTAAATGAAATATTAAATAAATTTATTATTGATGTTAGCAAAAATAGATATGTAAATATTTTTTTGAACTACAAAACATTATGAACGAAATAAGCATTTCTTTTCTTTCTAATTATTTTGAATCTGTAGATAAAGTCTTTAAAAATTCTAAAAAAAGAAAAGAAAGTTATTATATTAATAAATCTAATGTTAAAAGAACTATTATTACTATATTTGGTACTATTACTTTTTATAGAGCTTTATATATAAATAAATTAACTGGTGAATATTATTTTTATGTCGATGATGTACTAGGTCTTGAAGCTTATAAAAATTATGATCCAATCATAAGGGCTATACTTGTTCAAGATTCTGTTGTCACTAATCCTAACCACACAAGCAGATATTGTCCCTTAAATATATTGAATTTAAAATGTCATCTAAATGAATCTATTCCTAAACAAACT
>CASDWO010000038.1 GCA_949284575.1 uncultured bacterium | reverse complement strand
TAGTGGTGGAAATTTTTACAGTGTATTTGACACTTCTTTTTTGCATGGTTTATTTATGCGAAGAAAAAGATTTATGTTATTTTTCAATCTTTTGCACATAAATCTTTTCTTTTTTAATTAAATTTGCTCTTTTTTACTGTACATTCTTAGACAGAGACTGTAAAGTTAGATTTTTAGAATCTCTTCCTGCCAATCTTTAAAGTAACCATCTTTAGGATGTAAAGAAAATGTCATTACCTCTTTTGAGATTGGATGATAAAATGTTAAGGAGTATGCATATAAAGCTAGAGGATACTTTCCTTTCTTACCATATTTCATATCACCTAATAAAGGATGATGATGATATGAAAACTGAGCTCTTATTTGATGATATCTTCCTGTTTCAAGGTTAATTTTAACTAAAGTTTTATCTTCTTTAAAACTAATAACATTATATGTCAACTTAGCTAATTTACCAGTCTCTTTAGAAGCAATGTAACTTTTAAAGTCCCTTTTTTCTAAATAATCTTCATAATAGCCATTATTTTTAACTATTCCTTTAATAACTGCTAAATATTTTTTCTTAACTTCATGCTTTCTAATTTGTTCTGACAATCTTTTAGCAGCTTTAGAAGTCTTAGCAAATACCATAACACCGCCAACATCTTTATCTAGTCTATGAACAAGACCTAAATAAACATTGCCAGGTTTTTGATATTTTTCTTTTAGATAGTTCTTTAGTATTGTTAACATATCTTCTTTATTACTACCATCACTTTGACTTAAAATACCTACTTTTTTCTCTACTACTAATAAATGATTATCTTCATATAATATCTTAATCATAACTTTCCCATCTTCCATAAATACCACATGGTAATATTAGATCACTATTTTTTATTTTTAAACCAATCTCATCAGCAGTTATTTTTCCAGGATATTTTTTTAAAACTGTTGTTATTAAGAGATTTTTTAAAGTCGTATGAGTTATACTTGTTGTATAAGAATTAATAATAAAGAATAAAGGTTTATCACTTAATATAGATAGACATAAAGTAACAAGATTAGATAGATCTTTTTCTATATCCCAAACTTCTTTATTAGCACCTCTTCCATAACTTGGGGGATCCATTATGATAGCATCGTATTTATTACCCCGTCTAATTTCTCTTTTAACAAATTTTACGACATCATCAACTAAATATCTAATTGGTTTATCTTCTAAGTGTGATAATCTAACATTTTCTTTACATACTTCTATCATACCTTTAGAGGAATCAACATGAGTAACACTTGATTTAGCATTAAGGCAAGCAACAGAAGCACAGCCAGTATAACCAAAAAGATTTAAGACTTTAATAGGTCTATTAGCATTACTTATCTTCTTAATCATATAATCCCAATTAGCTGCTTGTTCTGGGAATATACCGGTATGTTTAAAGCCCATTTGTTTTACATTAAAAGTTAAGTCTTTATAATTAACAGTCCAATTACTAGGAAGCTTTCTTAAGTTTTCCCAATAACCTCCTCCTTTTGATGAACGATGATAAATAGCATCTATATTATCTTTATATTTATCTAGTAAATTTCCATTATCCCAAATAATAGTAGGATCAGGTCTAAGTAATATATATTTACCCCAACGTTCTAATTTTTCACCATTTGAAGCATCTATTAATTCATAATCTTGCCAATTTGAAGCTACTAACATTTTAACACCACTTTCTAATTGTTTTCTTAAGTATACCATTATTTAACTTTTTTTCCTATAGTTTAGCTTTAACTAAAAGAAAAATAAAGTCTAATATAATAAAAGAATTATATCAAAAGACATAATTCATTGTTAAATTTCTATTAACTAGCAAGTTCCAATGTAAATTATCTGTTCATGTTAAAGAATCTAGCATAAAAACTAGATTTCTTTTTATTTTTGACCAAATAATATTTATAGACTTAATAATCGGCTTAGAATATTTTAAGTATTCTGTTCATTTATAATTCTATGTTATAACTGAAAATTTTAAAGTAAAATGAATATTTATCATAAATTATAACAATACTTGCAACGATTAAGTTTCTTTATAATATTTATATTTGTTATATATCTAAAATATTAAGAAAGAAATAAAACCACTAGATTATACACGGTCTTTAGTCACGAAAGAGGAATACCATTCTCTTTCGTGACTATTAACTTTCTAACTGTATTTCAAAAGGCGAATTCAAAGTCCCATCACCGTTTACAATTTGCACGTTAGATTTTAGATTTATGGATGGCCGGGCACCGTATGCACGCGAAGGGTTGCCGTTGCCCACGATGCCAGTGTCGTAAACGTCATCCACGGTAAACGCACTATATGGTGTTAAAGTCCAATAATATGTTGTTAGTCCTGTACTAGTACTGCCGCCTTTTACTGCATATCTTTCAAATTGACCTGCCATTAATTCTCCTAATCTTAATAGTCCTACTTTGGCTGAAGTTGTACTTGATGTTAAGGTATTGCCAGTTTCATCTGTATATTTGGCTAATTTATATGATGTACCACTACCAACTTTTCCAAGATACCAAGTAGTATTATCTTCTATCATTTCACTATATTCACTACCTACATAATTTGTTAGATATTCTCCATTTAAGAATGTACCTATTGTATTTGTATTTGAAAATGTTACTGTATCACCAAAACTCATCGTCTTAAATGTTCCTGAATCTTTTAGTGGTTCGGCACTGGTTATCTTTGTTCCTGTTCCATTTTCATGACTCACTATTCTGTATAGATTATTTTCTCCACTTCCAAATCTTATATATTCTCCACTGTACCTACTTGAAAGTAG
>CASDWO010000037.1 GCA_949284575.1 uncultured bacterium | reverse complement strand
TTTGTAATTTGCCTAATGTATTTCCCATCTTTAAAACTCCTTTTATTTTCATTATTATATTATCATATAATTGTGGGATTTTATCATAATAATTGTGTAAAAAAAAGTAACTATTTCACTTTAGGTTGTGAATAGTTACAACTTACTATTACTATTTTCTCTTTATTCTTTTTCATATGATCAGTCCTTTACTACTTAAAATACCTCAAATTATTCCATTTATACCTATATCTTATCTATAAGTAATTCTAGCACATAGAATCCTTAACAGTCAAATTTATATAAATATAAATTATCGTAATTTTTCTTTTTTTTAAACATATTATTAATTAGGTGATACTTATGAATTATTTAAAAAAATTAATAAAAATAATCGCTTCTACTTTAATAAGTATAATAGTATTAGGTTTTATTTTAACTATATTTTATTATTTTGATTTAATTAATAACAATATCTATAATATTATGAAGATGGTAATAGTCTTATTATCTTTATTTATTAATGCTTTAATATTAGGAAAAAACTCTACTAAATATGGTCTTGTTGAAGGTTTAAAACTAAGTGCTATTATCTTGATTATTATGTTTATTTTAAAACTAATTACTAATAGTAGTTTTGATATTAGAACTATTATTTATAGTATTATTATTCTTTTAACTACCTCAATTGGTGCAGTTATAGGAATAAACAAAAATGGAAATAAATAAGCTATTTCCATTTAATCTTTTAAGACATCCATTAAGTATTTTATTTCTTTTTTAGTTATATTAATTTTATTTCTTAAAGAACTAGGTAAAGCCTTTAATAAAGCTTTTTTAGTATCTAATAACTTCTCATAATATTCTTTCGTTAACATATCTTTCTTAGTCATTAAAACAGGTCCTAAAAATAGTTTTTTATATGAATAATACCTTCTTCCCTTACTAAAGACTATTACTTCATATATAATATTATTTTCTTTAACTAATCTTTCCTCACTAATATGATAACCATATTTAGTTAGTTTTCTTTTAACTACTAAACTATAATTATTAGGAGATAAAATAAAAGTATTAATAGATTTTAAATATTTTTTATTGTCATCTATTATTTTATTAATATTTAATCCTCCCATTCCTGAAATAGTAACAGTATCTATCCCTTCTTGATAAGAGTTTAATCCTTCTTTTTGTATTAATTTTACTTTATCTTCTACTTTATAGTATTTAACATTCTCATCTGCTTTTTTTAAAGGTCCACTTTTATTATCACTAGCAACCGCTTTAGATAAGTGTTTTTCTTTTACTAGATAAATAGACAAAAGAGCATGATCACATCCTATATCTAAAGGGTACGTTGAAAGGGGAACTAAATCCCCTATTGTTTTTAATCTTTTATTTATTTTCATCTAATCAGTTAAAAAATCCTTTAATTTTCTTGATCTAGAAGGATGTCTTAATTTTCTTAATGCCTTAGCTTCTATTTGTCTAATTCGCTCTCTTGTAACTCCAAAAATTTGTCCAACTTCTTCTAGTGTTCTACACTGTCCATCATCAAGACCAAATCTAAGTCTTAAAACTTTCTCTTCTCTATCAGTTAAAGTTAATAATACACTTGCAAGTTCTTCTTTTAGCATCTCTTCAGTTGCATATTCTTCAGGACCAATTGTTCTTTCATCTTTAATAAAATCTCCTAAATGAGAATCATCTTCTTCACCAATTGGTGTTTCTAATGCTACAGGATCTTGACTAATCTTATAAACTTCTCTTACTTTCTCAACTGGTATTTCTAACTTTTCTGCTATTTCTTCATCAGTTGGTTCTCTATTTAATTCTTGCGTTAATTGTCTTTGAACTCTTGCTAATTTATTAATTGTTTCTACCATATGAACAGGAACTCTAATAGTTCTAGCTTGATCAGCAATCGCTCTTGTAATAGCTTGTCTAATCCACCATGTTGCATAAGTTGAAAATTTATATCCTTTCGTTGGATCAAACTTCTCTACAGCTTTCATTAACCCAATATTACCTTCTTGAATTAAATCAAGGAAAAGCATACCTCTACCAACATAACGTTTAGCAATAGAAACAACTAAACGAAGGTTAGATTCTGCTAATATTCTTTTCGCTTCTTCATCCCCTTCAACAGCACGACCTGCATATTCAAATTCTTCATCACTAGTTAAAAGTGGAATCCGTCCTATTTCTTTTAAATACATTCTAACAGGATCATTTATTTTAATATCTTTAGATAATGTTAAATCTTCACTTCTAGTATTAGCAGTAATCTCTTCACCACTAGCATCATCATCGCCATCATCACTAACTATTTCTATTCCTAAAGAAACTAAACTATTATATAAATCATCTAGACTATCACTATCAACTTCAAGTCCTTTTAATTCATCTGCCAACTGTTCATAAGTAATAAACCCTTGTTTTTGTCCTAACTTAATTAATTTCTCTTTTCTTTGAGCCATTGTTTTTATTTCTTCTACCATTATTTTTTCTCCCCTATTCTTAATTTTCTAATCTCTTCAGCATACTTCAATTGTTCATTAAAATCAGTACTATTACTAATTTTCTCTTCTAAATATTTAATTTGAGCATTAAAGTTATATTCTTTAATAACTTTAAAATAAGCTTTAACATCATCTTCTTTTAGATCAGTTTTTAAATCTAGTTGTAATATTTCTGCCAAAAGATTAACTAAAGAAATCTTAGGTGTTAAGTAAGTATAAAAGTCAGCAACATTAATAAATCCATACTTATGATAAAAATAAACAATCTCGCTTTCCAAAGCTCGCAAATCTTCAGTTGGAAAAACCAAATGTTCTTTCTCTACTAAATCTATAATATTCTGTTTATTTAGCATATAGTAAATGATAATATAACTAGCTTTCTGATACTTATTTCTCTTATCTTCTTTAGTATTTTTTTTATCTGCTACCACGATAGTAGGTGTAATTTTTGTTGCTTGTAACTCATAAAAACTTTTTTCTAGGGTATTATATCCTATTTCAAACTTTTTTGCAAGATCTTTTAGAATTATTTCTATTCTAATAGGATCAGTTATCTTTATAGTTTCTTCTAAAACTTCATGAATATAATTAGCTTTATCTTCACTACTAGTAAAATTACGATTACGACTTAAGTTTTTTATTTTAAAGTCACTAAAGTAAATAGCATTATCTATTAAATTACGAAAAGCTTCTTCGCCATTTTTTAAGATATAAGTATCAGGATCATCATTATTAGTTAAAGCGATAACTTTAACTTCAATATTTTCTTTACTAAACATCTCTCCTGCTGCCAAAGTAGCTTTAACCCCAGCTTCATCCCCATCAAAACAAAGTATAATGTTATTAGATAATCTCTTAATATTTTTAATATGCTCAACTGTTAAAGCAGTTCCCATAGTAGCAACTGTATTTTTAACATTTATACTACTAGCTCTTATTATATCCATAAATCCTTCCATAATAATAACAGATTTACTTACTCTTACCGCTTCTTTAGCAATGTGATAATGGTATAATAAGGAACCCTTTTTAAATAGTTCAGTTTCTTTAGTATTTAAATATTTATTTTGTTTACTATTTGTAATAATACGACCACTAAATCCAATAACTTTACCTGAAAGATCATGTAGTGGAAACATTAATCTTAAATGATATATATCATAGTCATTAGAAGTAATACCTACTTTATTTAAAAGATCTAAGGAATAACCTTTTTTAGTTAAAAGACGTGTTAAACTATCACGACCACTAAGAGCATACCCTAAAGAAAATTCTTTAATAGTATTAGCATCAATAGAACGATTTTTTAAATAGATTCTAGCTTCTTCCCCATCTTTACTCATTAAATTATTTTGATAATATTTAACTGCTAAATCATATATTTCATACCAATCTTTATATTTAGTAGGAATTTTTGGTGCTGCAAAGCTATTTACAGTAATACCTACTCTTTTCGCTAAGTCATGTAATACTTCATTAAATTCTTTATGTTCATAATTCATTAAAAAGGTAAAAACATTCCCTGTCGCGTGACAAGAAAAACAAGTATATATTTGCTTTTCCGAAGAAACACTCATCGATGGATTAGTATCATCATGAAAAGGACAAACCCCAAAATAATTTTTACCTCTTTTTTCAAGAGGTATTTTTTCACCAATTATTTCAACAATATCACTTTTTCTTCTTACTTCATTTATGATATCTTGATTATTCATCTAATCACCCCCTTATTAGGGTTATTCAAAAATCCAATAATTTTTAGCAGTACTATCTATATCATCAATAGCATCAAAAGTTTTATTATTATAATCCTTATCTTTAGAATTTTCAGAATTAGGATCATTAACAATAATATTACCATCTTCTGTTATGCCACTTAAAACAATAATATGACCATTCTCAGTAAAAAGCCCAGGTCCTTGAGAACATAAAACAGGATTCCCCTTCTTTAAGGCCTCTATAGCTTCATTAATATCTTTAGTTTGTCTAACACTACCAACATCATAATGATTAGCAGCAGCATTAGGAAAGTTCCAATCCATTCCTTGATCATAAACATAATAAGCTTTTGACCAATCATCTACTAACTCTTTAGGAGTAATATTTTTTCCTGTTAGATAAGATATTACCATCGCAGTTGATGTAAAACCACAACCTGATGTTGCAACTACTTTATCACCTAAATAACCTGTACCTAAAACAACATCACTATAATCTTGCTGATAATAACTAGGTATCGTTATTTCTTTAGGCTCTATTTTTATATCACTATTAGCATCTTCTTTCATTTTATCTGTAATCTTAGAAATATGATCAGCATCAATTCCTTTAGATTGTAAATAACTACTAAAAGCATCACTTACTAAATTAACATTACCATATTTTATTAAAAATTTAATAGAATCACTATTCTCATCCTCAAGATAAACATCTTTAATATTATCAATTTCATGATCATTTTTCGCTGCATATAGAAAGAAATCCAACAATAAATAATCATAATTAAAAGTCTTAGAAATCTTTCCCGACACTTCACTTAGCGTAGAACTACCATAAGGAGAAAAACCAAACTTATTAGTAAAGTCTTGTTCACTAGAAATATCATAAGTATCAAGCATACTATTAATAGCAAGAACATAGTTTTTATCAATATAAGCAAGACTATTATATAATTTTTCAAAATCGCTTTCAGTGGCATCAGGATAATATTTTTTAACAATGGTATTAACCGTTTTATCATTTAAAAAATCTTCTAAACTTTTAATATTAGGAAGAGATTCTCTACTAAAAAAAGCCGTACTATTTTCTCCTTCTTCTTGAAAACCAGTAATATAAGTATCAATCTCATTATCCGTTGAAGTACTTAATTTTTTTATAGAATTTTTTGATGATATTTTATTATTTGTTAACTTCACTGTTGGTTTTTCTTCTGTCTCTTTTATTTTCATAATTCCTCCTAAATATTCTTTTTTCTTTTTCCGTCATTAGTTAGTTCAAGTAAATAACTATCACTAAGATCTTTTTTAGTTTCAAAAACATAAGTATAACGATTAAAGTTATGTTTATAATCTATTAATAATGATTTTGTCATACTAAAATCATAGTCATTAAATATTTCACTTAAGTCAACTACAGGATTAGACTTAGTAATTAGATTAGTATAACTACTATAATAAATAGAAGTATTAGGTAAAGCAAAACCTTTTAAATAACTAACTTCATATTTAATACTATCATCAGTTACTATTTTTTTACCATCTTCATAATAATTTATAATATCTAAAGTAGCAAAAGCTCCATGAGCATGATAATCATTAAAAGCATAATATTTTTTATCTTCTTTATTATATATTAAATAATCTCCATCATTTAAATAACAAACAGAATTTACTGGTTCAAAAGAAATATTAGGACCAAAATACTTTTGCAATACTTCTTTTATTCTAGCTAAAGGAACTCCTTTATTAAAATCTAATCCTAACTCTTTTTTAGTTTTAGAGTCTAATCGATCAATAAAATTAATTTTATCTAAATCAGTTAAACTTTCTAATTCTTTTTTACCATCATAAGTTATAAGATAATTATCATAAACCTTTATTAAGGCCTCTAAAGCATCTATTTCTTTAGAAGAAATATCCTTAACTTCTTCATAACTTAAATTAGTATTTAAAGAAGTTAAACTTAATAAAAAAAGAAGAAGAAAAACAATTATAAAAGTTACTATAGTCATGATAATCATTATAAAGTTATTTTTACTTATCATTATAATCACCAACTTAAGGATAATATTTTTTTGATTATCAAGAATTATAAGCTAGTTTAAAAAATTATGGAGTTAATCTATTAGGACCTCTAAAGATAAACATAGACTCCTTAATAGTAGCAATACCAAGAATTAACATAGTTAAACGATCAATTCCAAGTCCAAAACCACCATGAGGAGGACATCCATATTTAAAGAACTCTAAGTAAAATTCAACATCTTTATCTAGTCCTTTTTCTTTTGCTTGTTTAACTAAAACATCATAACGATGTTCTCTTTGAGCACCTGTTGTAATTTCTACCCCACGATAGATTAAATCATAACCTTGAGGTATATCATTTTCCCGCATATGATAGAAAGCTCGTTTATCTTTAGGAAAATCAGTAACAAAGATAAACTCAGAACCAAACTCTTCCATAGCATATTTATATGATAATTTTTCAGCTTCTGTAGTTAAATCATTCTTTTCACTTTCATCTATTTTATAGTTATATCTTTTTTCAAGTTCCATATATAAATCTTTTAATTTAATTCTTGGAAATTTATTTTTAGGAACAACTATCTCTTTATTATAAAGTCTTTTAGCAAGTTCTCCATGCTTTTCATTTAATTTCTTTAAAGCATAAGTTAATAATTCTTCTTCTAGATCCATAACATCTTGATAAGAATCGATATATGCAAATTCAAGATCAAAGCCAGTAAACTCTGTTGTATGTCTATTTGTATTAGAGTTTTCAGCACGAAAAACAGGAGCTACTTCAAAGACTCTATCAAAACCACTAGCAATAGCCATTTGTTTATAAAATTGAGGGGACTGAGCAAGATAAGCATTACGATCAAAATATTTTACTTCAAAAACTTCTGAACCACTTTCTGAAGCTGCCCCAATTAGTTTTGGTGTATGTATTTCTGTAAAGTCATTATTATATAGGAATTCTCTCATATATTTTACTAAATCACTTTGAATTTTAAAGATATTAAAGTTATATTCATTTCTTAAATCTAACCATCTATAATCTAAACGTTGATCTAATAATTGGGCCTCTTTATCATGGATATTAAGAGGAAGTTCTAAATCACTTTTACTAGTAATTTCTATTTTAGTAGGAATAAACTCCATTCCTCTTAATTTAACATTTTCATTTTTCTTAAGACTACCTGTTACTTTAATTGTAGATTCAACACTCAAATTATTAACTAATTCTACCATCTCTTGATTTTTTTCTTCACTTTTTTCAATTGTTACTTGAATCTTTTCTGTAGAATCTCTAAGCACAATAAATTGTACCCATTTAATATTTCTAATATTTTCAACAAAACCACAAATTTCAATTTCTTTATCAAAATAGTTTTCTAATTCATTAAAGTATATTTTTTTCATTTATTTTACTCCTCTATTCATGATCATGATGGTGACAACATTCTTCACCTATTTCTAAATTATCATCACTTAAATGCTCGTCAAAATAGTAAATAATATATTCCATCATAATCTTTTCTTCTTCTTTAGTTTTATTATTTTTAATAGTAATTAAGCCTTCATTTAAATCATCACTGTTTAAAATAATTAGATATTTACTATTAAAGTAATCCGCTCTTTTAAACTGACTTTTTAAACCTTTATTATTATATTCAGTTTCTACAACAAAGCCTGACATTCTAAGTTCATTTGCAAGATAGATAGCATTTTTCTTTTCATCTTCATTAACATACATAATAAAGGCATCTATATCATCTCTTATATTAGTAATTAAATTTCTATCTATTAACTCATCTACTAAACGATCAAGTCCAACAGCATAGCCTACACAAGATGTATCAGGGCCATCTAACATTTTAACTAAATTATCATATCGTCCCCCACCACCTAAAGCAAGCTTACTTTCTTCTGTCATCAATTCAAAAACAGTATGATTATAATAATCAAGCCCTCTTACTATTTTTGGATCTATTACATATTTTACCTCTAAAATATCAAGATATTCACATACTTTATCAAAATAGTCTTTACTTTCTTTATTTAGATAATCTATTATTTTAGGAGCTTCCCTAAAATAGTCTTTATCACTATCCACTTTACAATCTATAATTCTTAAAGGATTCTTTACAAATCTTTCTTTACAATCAGCACACAAATCATCTAAATGAAGTTCAAAATAATCTTTTAAAGCTTTTCTATAATTATCTCTAGACTCTTTATCACCTAAACTATTAAGGTGTACTACAGTATCAGTTAAACCTAGCATTTTATTGATATTGTAAGCAAGTGATATTACTTCTGCATCCATTAAAGGATCATTACTTCCCATCACTTCAACTCCATACTGACTAAGTTCTCTTAATCTTCCTTTTCCTGGTCTTTCATAACGATACATTGTCCCATTATAATAGACTTTAACAGGCAAATTATGAGTCCCATACATTTTATTTTCAATATAACTCCTAACAACCCCTGCTGTTCCTTCTGGTCTTAAAGTAATATTTCTATCTCCTCTATCTTTAAAATCATAAGTTTCTTTAGTAACTATATCAGTAGCATCTCCTATTCCTCGATGAAATAACTCTGTAGATTCAAATATAGGAGTTCTAATATAATTATAGTTATATTTTTCCATAACAGAATCAATTACTTCTTCAACATATTTCCAAATACGAGCTTTTCTATCAGTTAAATCAACTGTTCCTTTAGGTTTATTAATCATATAATCACAGCCTTTCTAAATATTGCCAATCACTAATTAATACTATTTTAACACGATTTAAAGCTTATTGATAGCAAATAATTACAAATTGTCTCACTTTTTAAATTTTATTAGAACAAATAAAACAAACAAGTTTGTTTTTACCTTGTCGTTACCTCCAAGGATTCCTACTTCATAGATAAGGTATTTCTTATTCTCCATAGGCTTAAATTCCGATAGTCGCTACCGTACTAATTTATTTTTATATTAAATTGTTATTTATCTAAAACATTATCTATACTAAACTAACTAAATTATAGTGTAACTTTAATCCTTCAACTAATATGTTTAAACTAGCATTTATATCTCTATCATTATGCACTCCACATTCTTTACAATCATACTCTCTTATACTTAAATCTTTTATTTCACTGTTCTTATAACCACAGTGACTACATATCTGACTACTTGGATAATAGGTATTTATCTTATAATAAAACTTTCCGTTTATTTTACATTTCCATTCTATTAGAGATCGTAACTTACTAACAGCAGCATCTGATAGGCTTTTATTAAATGCTTTTTTCTTATCTTTAAACATATCTTTTACTAATAGACTCTCTGTTACTATAATATCATGTTCATCTACTATTTCGTTCGCTATATTATTTAAATAATGTTTTCTATAATTCTTTATTTTAGTGTGTATCCTCGCTATCTTTTCTTTTGTCTTTAAATAATTCTTACTACCTTTAACTTGTCTCGATAACTTTCTTTGTAATCTTTTTAATCTCTTTTCATATTTCATTAATACTTTATCATTACCATATTTCACACCATCACTTGTTACTACTAAATCTTTTATTCCTAAATCTATTCCTACTATAGTGGTAGGTGTTACTTTCTCTATTAAGATATCATCTTCTACTAATACACTAACATAATACTTATTAGTTGTTTCTCTTGAAATAGTGGCATTTACTATCTTGCCTTCTATTCTTTCTCTATTTCTAAATCCTCTTATATTTACTTTACCTAATTTAGGTAATTTTATATTTCTAGTTAATAAATCTACTTCTATATTACTATATTCTTTTTCTTTATATCTACTTCTTACACAACTAGTTCTATATGACTGTTTACTAAATTTACTTTTAAATTTAGGATAACCTTTTCTTTTAGCATAATAATCATTAAAAGCTTTACATAAATCATCTACAGCAGAACATAATACAGTTGAATCTACTTCTTTTAAAAATTCATTTTCTTCTTTTAATTTAGGTAAATCTTTATGTAAATCAAATCTATTTATACCATTATTATCCTTTAAATAATTAAGATAATAATTATATACAAAACGTTTACATCCTAAAGTTCTATTAATAAATCCCCTTTGGTCATTTGTTGGATATAACCTAAATTTATATGCTTTATATATCTTCATAATCCGAACACCTCGCTTAACTTTTGTAACTTAAGTGTACTGCCTAGAAAATATGTTTGTCAATACATTTTTTCGATTTTTCAGTATAAATTTCCTATTAGATGAAAAAAAGAATGTTTATTTCCATTCTTCTACATTTCTTTTATTTAACATTTTATCATAGTAATTAAATAAGTCTTCAAAAGCATTATAATGAACTATTTCTCGTTGTCTTAACCATAGAAGTGGTCTAATAACATCAGGATCATCTGTAAGATCTATTAAGTTTTCATATACTGCTCTTGCTTTTTGTTCAGCTGCCATATCTTCCATTATATCTGCAAGAGGATCTCCTGTTGTTGCAAAATAAGCAACCGTAAATGGTACACCATTAGCATCTGTTGGATATATAGCATTCCTATGTTCTGCATAGTTTGAAGCTAGTCCTGCTTCTTTTAACTCCTCAACAGTTGCATCTTTCAAAAGCTGATATACCATAGTAGATAGCATTTCCACATGAGCAAGTTCTTCAGTACCAATATCTGTTAACAGTGCTTGTCCCTTCTCATCAGGCATAGTATATCTTTGATTAAGATATCTAAGTGCTGCAGCAAGTTCTCCATTAGGGCCTCCATACTGAGTAATTAATTGTTTAGCCATTCCTATATCTTTTTTCTTAATATTAACTGGATACTGTAATCTCTTAGCATATTTAAACATTACTTAACCCCTCCATATTCCAAGGAAATATTAATGTTTGCCATAAAAATGGACTTGTATCTAGACTATCACTACTAATAAGAATAGGACCATATTTCTCTTCATAAGCCATCATCAATCTATTCGCTTCTTTTCTATATCTATTAAATAAATCTAGTGCATTACCATCATTAGGGTATAAATCTAAATATAAATTTAAATCATGTGCCGCAAATTCTGCTTCTGACATTCTTAAAAACATCTCCTCTTGTTCTGTAGTAGGTCTTAAAGTTTGAGGCTGATAGTTCTTATACTGACTATATAAGTTTCTAAACATATTACCTCTTAAATATCCTTCTTTCTCAATAAAGAATTTTGGATTACTCATATCTCTATCCATATTATCTGGATAGTAATTATAATTAAAATCTCTATTCATAATTTTCTCCTTTCCCTTTATTCTATTCTAGATAGAAACCTAGGAAAGGGCTTTAACCTAAAGTTACTTAAAATAAAACTAAATTAATAACATCTATCTATTTAAAGTTATATTTTTCATTAAAATATATTTTTTCTTTCCACGAGAAGTTAAAATCTCTATTTTTTTAATTTTGATTTCATTATCAGTATTTATAGGAAACAAAAAAGTAGAAAGTACACTATCATAAGAAGATAGTTTAACTGGTAATATTGTACTATTTTTTTCAAATTTATTTTATACCTAATATTTCGCCTTCAGTGCTACCAAGGTGAACTTCATTTGATAAGGAATAACTTTTTCTCTTATCATAAACTAAAAACAAATTGTTGATTGAAATAAAATAGTATGACCTATTATCAATAGAACAAGCAAAGAAAACAAACTTATCATTTCTATCTACAAATGTTGCTATTTTTTTATTAGATATTTTTATGTTAAAACGATTACAATGAAAATTATACAATGCAGTAATAATAGAAATAATTAAAGAAATTGTTGATTTAGTCATTTGAACCATCCTCCTCATTGATTTTATATTTGTAATATTAAAATTTTCAAAGTATATTTTTCTAATTTAAACATACAGTAAAAAAGAGCAAATTTAATTAAAAAAGAAAAGATTTATGTGCAAAAGATTGAAAAATAACATAAATCTTTTTCTTCGCATAAATAAACCATGCAAAAAAGAAGTGTCAAATACACTGTAAAAATTTCCACCACTA
>CASDWO010000036.1 GCA_949284575.1 uncultured bacterium | reverse complement strand
GAAGTAGAAGGAGAAGATTTACTTGCTGTAGGAAGAAAAGTTGAAGCTTTAAGTAATAATTATATTAGAGAAATTGCTAATAATTATAGTAATCCAGCATTTAAAAGCTATGTATATAAAAACAAATAGAACCAACAAGTTCTATTTTTTAATTGAAATCATTATAATCAGTAAAACCTAAACTATACATTTTTTGTTTTAATTTATAATCTAACTCTTTACCTGTATATTTTTTACTTAGTTTCTTATAGTATTTTTGATATTCCTTTTTAGCAATTTCTCCATCATTTACAAAATTAACAGTATTTAAAACACTCATAATAGCATTTTGCTCAAAACCACTATTTAATAAATCACTCTGTAATTTTTGTTTTAAAATTTTAGCACTCTTACTATGATTAGTTTTAATTTTTTTTGAAATTACCTTCTCTATTTTTTCTTTTTCTATTTGTTCACTATAAATACTTAAAGCATCATCTATTATTTCCTTAGTAATACCCTTTTTAGTAAGTTCTAAAGCTATTTTCTTAGGACCTTTTAAAGTAGTAGCAATACTACTATTAATATAACTATCAGCATATGTTTTATCATTAAGATATCCTTGTTTTTCTAAAATAGTAATAGCAAAGTCTATACTATCTTTATTATATTTCTTCTCTACTAAAATATTTCTTATTTCTTCTTTAGTTTTAAGAGCTCTTTTTAAGACTTTTAATGCTTCATAATAACTTTCATAATTCTTATTATCTTTAATTATCTTATCAAGCTCCTCATCTTCTATTACTTTTCTAATTAATAATTCATATTTTAAGATTATCTCTTCATAAAAATCATAAGAATTAAAATTATCTAAATATATTGTATATAAACCATTATGTCTTTTTTTAAATCTTTCTATTTTCATTTATACCTCCTAGTTAATATTTCTTTTAAAATGATATAACTGTTTACATAAAGGCTTACTTCTAGTTCCATTATGAACTTTCACTTCTAATAAATCTTCATAAATATTAGGAGTTTTTATCCCCATATTATTAAGAGTCTTTAAGTCATATTCTTTAAAAGCAGCATATGACAAAACAGTACCATCATATTTAATAACTAATTTTTCTAAACCAGCTGTACATTTATGAGAATCATCTCCTTATGAATGTATACCTATTCTTATATTGCCATTAAATCTATCTTTACATTTTTCATATATTAAAAGAAACTCTTTAAATTCATTTTCTAATAAGAAAAGTAAATCTTTATTAATTTCTCCTCTTCCCTGAGGTACAAAATTAAGAATACTTAAACTATCAAAACAAGCTACATTGAGCATTTCAATAATATCTTCTAACTCTTTATAATTGATTTTTGTAGGGATAAAATGAGCATCTGTATTTAAAAGAGCACCTTTAGCTTTTATCATTGACAAAGTTACTAAATCAAACAAATCTCTAGTTCCCATTATTTTATCATATATATATCTATTCCAAGCTTGAAAATCAAAAACAATTTTATCTAAACCAATTTCTTTTAGTAATCTACAATCATAAGTAGAAAGAGAATCAAAACTTTTTTCATCATCTCTTAAATAAATAGCCATTTGTTTTACTATTAACTTTTCATATTCATCTTTAGGCATTCCTTCTAAAAGATATGATTCATATTGTTTTCTTAAGTTAAATTCCAACTGTTCTTTTTTTTCAATAGACATTTTATTTCTTCTTTTAATTCCACTAGTAAATAAGATAGTTTTAATATTATTTAATTTACAATATCTAATCATTCTAATTAAATCAGGATGTAATAAGGGGGCTCCCCCTGATAAAGATATTTCTTCTATTCCACAAGTTCTAATAAAATAATCTATTACTTCTTTAAATTTAGCATACTCTATTTTTCTATCTTTAGTAATTGAAGAACAAGAAGAACAAAAAAGACAATTATTAGGACAAGTTTCTATTATTTCAAAACATAAATCTTTTAACATTATTTTAGCCCCCTATAAAGTTATTGTATCATATAAATAGTCAAAACACATATCAAAATTGATATGTGTCTTAAGTTTTACTTATTATTTTCTTTATCAACTACTTTTAGTTTACCTTCTAAAATTTCTTCTAAAGCTCGCCCACTATTCTTTTGAGATTTATACTCATTTAAGGGTAGTTGATAATGTTCATCTCTAGTCATCTCTTTACTACGACGAGCAGCAATATGAACTAATTCATATTTTGAACTAACAATATTTAAAAGTTTATCTATTGAAGGATATATCACTTGTATCACACTCCCTATAATATATAATATAATTATTAATAACACAAAACAATAGTATTTACAAAAGTGTACAAAAAAAGAATCAAACGATTCTTTTTTCTAACGAAAATTACAACAAGAACCTTGATCTATGTTGCATACTACATTTTCTTCACAACAAGTATATCTAGGACAATAAGTATGTTTAAAAATATGATGATTAACTATTCTTGTATGGATAGGACAAACATGTCCTTGCCCTTTTTTGATAGATTTTTTCATTTCTTAATATATTTACATTTAGGATAATTAGAACATCCAATAAATTTCCCATATTTACCATTACGTTCTACTAATTCACTACCACATTTTGGACATATCATATTATTTTCTAATTCTCTATTATTATTAATCTTAATACAAACATCTTTCATATGTTGTTTTCTTAAAAACTTATCTTCAATATTATTAGATATAATTATATTTGATAATCCTTTTATATCATTATCAACAAGTAATTCTTCATATTTTAAAATTTCATCTTTTAAATAATCAACTTGTGTAACTATACTACTACTTTTAACATCAACCTTTGCTTGATTAGAAAAACAAATAATTGAAATGAAATATTTATCATCTAGTTTAAGTAAATTTGATAAAGATTTTATGTGACCGAAATTTTGATGAATAGGATTTATAAAATAACTTTTATTTTTTCCTAAATATTGACACCATTTATTATCAAATTCTTTTCCTTTAATCAAACCATAATAATTTTTCATCTCAATAACAAAAATGCCAAACTTTGATATAATTAAATGATCAATTTGATGAGTTCCTTTTTCATCCTTTATCATAATATCATTTAAAACTACATATTTATCTTTTGGTAATTTTCTTAATTCTAACTTTACCCAAAACTCTCCCATAAATCCTCTAAACTTTGGATAATATATTTTTAATATTATACATAGTGCTATCAAAATAATTGTTTCTAATAACAACTTTGAATTATTTGAATATATATTTATGATACCTTCAAAAAAGCTTTTAACTATTTTCATAAAATCACATCCATAATAATTATATCATGATTCTAAATTAAATTATTAAAAGTAACTTTTATATTTATAGTTTTATTTTCAAATATTTCTATTTTATCAATTAAATTAATTATTAGTTCTCTACTAGGTTCTTTCATGGATAAAAACTTATTAATGTATTCTATTATAAGTTTATTTTTAGATTCTTCATTAATATTATCATTAATATTATTATTTAACTCATTATATCTTTTTTGTTTTATATTTAACTCGTTTTCTAATTTTATTTTTACTCTTTCAAATTGTTCTTCAGTTATCTTTTTATTTAACTTATCAATATAAATGGTATCTAAATTATCATTTATCTTTTTAATATCATTGGAAAGTATTTCTAACTCTTTTTTATTATTAAACTTATTATCTTCAGTTAAATTATTTAAAACATCTTTTTTAATTTTATCTTTATTAATATAATTTAAACACATATTAGTTAAAGATTTAATTATTGCTTTCTCTAATTCATCATAGTTATTTGAATGAGTTGTGCATAATCTTTGCTTCATATAAGTTCTATAATAATTACAAATAGTATAACATCTATCATCTTTTTTTCTTCTTGCTTGTACTGAAATGCGATGTCCACAATCACCGCAATATAGTAATCCATCTAATAAATGATTTTCTTTTTTCTCATTTCTACCAACATTTTTAGGTATTCTTTTTTGTACTTCATAAAAAGTATCTCTATCAATAATAGGTTCATGAGTATTTTCTACAATGATATAGTCGCATACATTATTTTTAATAATCTTTTTAACTTTATAATTAACTTTGCTTCTTCTATTTTGAACCATATCTCCTATATACATCCTATTAGTTAAAATATCTCTTATTGTTTTAGAATGCCACTCTCCATACTTTAAATTATAATTACTTTTCCATTCAAAACTATAATACCCAGCTGGAGTTTTTACTCCTTCATCGGTTAACTCTCTCGCTATTTTAAAAAATGATAATCCCTCTAAACACATATCAAAAATTCTTTTAACAACTAATGCTTGTTCTTCATTTATTACCAAATGATTTTTATCATTCGGATCTTGATCATATCCAAATGGAGTTCTACCTCCTACCCATTTTCCTTCTTTTTGTTTTGCTCTTAAACTTGATTTAATTTTTTTAGAGATATCTTTAGCATACATATCATTCATAATTGCCTTGAATGGTGCAATATCATTATTAGAATTATCTAAAAAAGTATCTATATTATCAGTAACTGCAATATACCTTACATTATGCTCTGGAAAATACTTTTCGATTAAATTACCTGTACCAATATAATCTCTTCCTAATCTTGACATATCTTTAGTAATAACCATATTAACCCTACCTAATTCAATATCATTTAATAATCTATTGAAATCAGGTCTATCAAAATTAGTTCCACTATATCCATCATCAATATAAATATCATAGACTCTTAAATTATTTTCTTTAACATATTGAAGTAATAAACTCTTTTGATTTGTAATACTTTCACTTTCTAATGCTTTATCATCATCTTCACGAGATAACCTTATATAAACACCAACATTATATATCTTATTTATACTACCTAACAATTCTTACCTCCTTCTAGAGATAAATAAGTACATGATGATGGTACCTCACATTTTTTATTTTTACAAATCGTTTGAATATGTTTTTGAAGTTCTTTATTTAAAACATTTATTAAGATATCATTTACATCTTTTTCTTTATTAAAAATAAAATTTATTTTGTACTTATCCATAACTCTCGCACCTCACTTAAATTTATGGATAAATAACTAATTTTAGTAATACTAAATCGTGTAAATATCACATTACACATTAATTTAGCATTACTTATAGGCATTCACCTCTTTAAAGATTACTCTTTTAATTTTCATAAACATCATCTTCTTTCATGATGCATGCTAACTCATTAATCAATTCTTGTCAAATCATATTTTTTGATTAAATTATCCTAAATATCATTATTTTTTTATTAATTCTACTAAAACAGGATAAGATGTTGACAACACAACATAAAAAGAACCCTTATACAATAAGGATTCATTATGGTGTCATTCTTATTTTGTACTTACAAAATTCATCCTACTTCGTAGGTTGATACAAAGAGTAAATTCTTATTTTATAAGATATTAAAGCATATAAAAACATCCTACATTTAATAAATTAATTATTTTTGTAGAATGATTAATTTTTTAATTATTTTCTTCTATTTCAAAATCCAATAATTCTTCACACATTTTTTCGTATAAATCTTGTTCGTGACCGATAGTATCAATTAAAAACATTTTATCATTTTCATATTCCTTTAAACCTCTCATATAATAAGGTTTATCATCATCTAATACAATAAATGGCATAATGTTATTTCTCAAACATTCCTTAAACATTATTATTCTACCAACACGACCATTTCCATCCCCAAATGGGTGTATTCTTTCAAATCTAAAATGAAAATCAACAATATCCTCTAAAGTAATATTAGTTTTAGAATTATATTCATTTAATAATTCTTCGATTTTCTCTTCTACATCTTCTGGTGCCGTAGTATTAATAACATTGACTACACCTATTATATTAGGAACAACTTTAAATCCACCAACATTATATCTAGGATTTTCTTCATCACTAGTATTTCTCTTTAAAATTTTATTCATTTCAATTATCATTTCTTTAGTTAATAAGTTATCAACATTATCTAACATATAATCAAATAATTTAAAGTGATTTTTAGATTCAATTAAATCATCTAATTTTATTAAATCATCACTTTTATGAATAAATGAAGATGTATCAAATATTGCTTCAGTCTGTTCACTAGTTAATCTACTACCTTCAATTTTATTTGAATTATAAGCAAAATTAACTTGTGAATAATGATATATATTTCCTTTAAATTTAGATTCCTTTTGTTTAATTAACTCATTCTTTATTTTAATTATATACATAATTTATTTCTCCTCAATTTATATTATTTAGAACTCCTTAATTTTTTATAATTATTTTCTAATCTTTCTCTTTCTGATTTATAAACTTCTATGTCATCAGTTAATATATAACTCCCTCTTTCTATAAAATTTTGATCATAATTGCTTGATAAAGAAATCCACTTTTCCGAATCAGTAAGAGACAAATGAACAATATCCAAACATTCTAACTCATCATCATACAAACCAAACCAATTTTCATCATAAGGTCTATCATCTTCATAAATAGTATCTCCAAAGATAGATAACATCAAATCTTTATAGTTTTTATATGTTAAGCTCTCTTCATCTTTTAAAAACATTTCTGTTTTATATCCATATTTACTAAAAAGTTCAGCTAATTTTGGAACTATTTCATTAACATGTTTTTCATTAAATTCTAACATAGTTGTGGTTCCATAATAATAAGCATTAGCTATCATTATTCTAACTATTAATTCAATTTCATCCATTCATTATCACCAACTTCGTCATCTATTAATATTATACCACAGAAAAAAGAAGTTTCTCAAAGGAAACTCTATTAGTTTGTACCTATTTATCTCTTAATATATTTGGTATATCATAAATTATCACACATGAGGTACTTGATGAACAAAAGTTCTGTTTATTTGTCGTTCTTGAACAGGCTCTATAATTGGATTACCACTATCCATCATTTCCATGTTTTGACCCATTCCCATATTGCTATTCATATTAATATCAATATTCATATCTTGATCTACAACATTATTATTACCATCAATAGTAGATGACATATCAATAGCTTGATTATTAAATAACATATACTTTCCTCCTCTAGTATTAAGATATTCTAGTTAGGAATTTGTGTATAAATTATTTGCCTAAAAAGGCATTTTTAAATTACCATTTTTCATTTGTTTCATCATTTTCTTCATATTTTCAAATTGATTTAATAATTTATTAACCTCTTGAACAGATAATCCACATCCTTTAGCAATTCTAGTTTTACGAGATGCTTTAATAATACTAGGATTTCTTCTTTCTTCTTTAGTCATAGAAAGAATAATCGCTTCAATATGTGCCATTTGTTTAGGAGGAATATTTATATTAGTAAGACCCATCTTTTTAGCTCCAGGTATTAATTTTATAAGATTTTCAAGAGGTCCTAGTTTTTTTATTTGTTTCAAAGTAGCTAAAAAGTCTTCCAAATCAAATTTACCAGCTTGCATTCTTTTAGCCGTCTTCTCTGCTTCTTTTTCATCTATAACTGCTTCAGCTTGTTCTACTAAAGAAATAATATCTCCCATTCCAAGAATACGTCCTGCCATTCTTTCAGGATCAAAAAAGTCAAGACCATCAAGTTTTTCACTATTACCAATAAACTTAATAGGAACATTAGTTAAATGTCTAACAGATAAAGCTACTCCGCCTTTAGTATCACCATCTAATTTAGTAAGAATTACTCCTGTCAAATTAAGCTTATCATTAAATCCTGTTATAACATTAATTGCATCTTGTCCCATCATCGAATCTATTACTAAAAGAACTTCTTGAGGTTTAACTTCACTTATAATATTTTCTAGTTCAACCATAAGATTTTCATCTATTTGTAATCGTCCTGCTGTATCTATTAAAACATAATCATAATTATTCTCTTTAGCATAAGTAATAGCATTCTTACTAATTTCAACAGGATCATTTTTACCTTCAGTATATACTTCAATATTAAGTTCCTTACCAAGTTGTTTTAACTGATCAATAGCTGCTGGACGATAAATATCACAAGCAACCATTAAAGGTTTTTTAGCTTTCTTCTTTCTAAGATAATTAGCAAGTTTTCCACAAGTTGTAGTTTTACCACTACCTTGTAAACCAACTAATAACAAAATAGCAGGATCACCTTTATCATTTAAAGGAGCAGAATCTCCACCCAAAAGATCAGTTAATTCATCTTTAACTATTTTAACAAACAAATCTCCTGGTTTAATACTATTTTTAACCTCTTCTCCCAAAGCCTTCTCTTTTACATTATTAATAAACTCTTTAACAACTTTATAATTAACATCAGCTTCAAGTAATGCTAGACGTATTTCTTTAGTCATTTCATTAATATTATCTTCAGTAATTTTACCATAACCTTTAATTTTATGAATGACATTTTGCAATCTATCTCCTAAACTTTCAAACATCTTATCACTGTCGAGTAGACAAATCTCGACTCCTCCTTTCTTATTTTAACGTGAAAGGCTAGTCTTTTTGCCCCTCACAGAACCGTACGTGCAGTTTTCCTGCATACGGCTCTTCATATAGTCTTTATTACCAAATATTTATATATAACT
>CASDWO010000035.1 GCA_949284575.1 uncultured bacterium | reverse complement strand
CATGATATTATAGTAACAGAGAATCTATTAGTAAAAGATATGTTTAAAGAAAAGAGAAAAGCATTTAATAAAAGTCTATTAGATGCAAGTATTAGCAAGTTATGTTCTTTGATAGAGTGGAAGAGTAAAATAAAAGGAAAATTTTATTATAAAATAGATACCTATTATCCAAGTAGTCAAGTTTGTAGTCATTGTGGATATAAGAATAGTAAGTTAAAAGATTTAAGTATAAGAGAGTATGATTGTCCAAGCTGTGGAGTACATAATGATAGAGATATAAATGCAAGTTTAAACATATTATTAGAAGGATTAAAGTTACACTACAATTTAGAGAGTTTAGTTTAGATAATGTTTGGTATAATAAAAATTAATTGATAGAAAAAATAGTACGATAGCGACTATCGGAATTTAAGCCTATGGAGAATAAGGGATACCTTATCAATGAAGTAGGAATCCTTGAAGGCAACGACAGGGTAAAAACAAACTTGTTTGTTTTATTTGTTCCTCATGTGCATCACCTCCAAATAGATACTTGGAGATAACACCCAACCATTAAATGTTCTCATAGATATACTATCATACTGTAATCTATGAAACAATCGAACAAGAGATAATTTTAAATGGCAATTTGTGGTAGTAAAGGACTTAGATATTCTAACTCCTTTTTTTTGACATATTATTTATTAGGTGATAAAAATGTTGTTTAATTTATTTGATAGTATAAGAGGTTTCTTTACTTTTACAGCAAGCTACTCTAATCAAGTTTTTAAAGAGCCTTTGTCAAAAGAAGAGGAGGAAGACTGTATTAAAAAAATGAGTGAAGGAGATAAGGAAGCTCGTAATAAACTTATAGAACATAACCTTAGATTAGTCGCTCATATTGTTAAAAAGTTTGACTATAAAAATGTTGATCAAGATGATCTAATCAGTGTAGGTACAATTGGTCTAATTAAAGGGGTAGATACCTTTAGTGCTAATAAAGGTAATCGTCTAACTACTTATTGTGCTAAATGCATTCAAAATGAAATACTAATGTATTTTCGTGCTAATAATAAAAATAATAAAAATATCTCTTTAAATGAACCTGTTGGTTTTGATAAAGAAGGAAACGAAATATCAATTCTTGATGTTATAAAAGCTCCTCGTCCTGATTTTATAGAAGAGATTAATCTAAAAGATAATGTAAAACTCTTAAATGACTATTTAAAAGTGTTAAGTAAAAGAGAAAAAGAAATAATCGTAAAAAGATATGGTCTTGAAGGAAATGATTTATGGACTCAAAAAATGATTGCCGATAAACTAAATATTTCAAGAAGCTATGTATCACGGATTGAAAAAAGAGCTTTAACTAAAATACTTAGAGAGTTTATTAAACATAATAAGTATAAAGATATAAATTTAAGTTAATAATAATACTAAATATGCTATAATAGCTACAGGAGATAAGTATGAAGTTAGAAAATAGAAAAACAAAGCCTAAGAGTATTATCTTTTATATAAGTATTTTTTGCTTAGTATTACTTACCTTTTTTTATATTGTAATTCCAGAAATAAAAATAAAAGGAGATAGTACTGTTATAATAGATGTAAATTCTAAATATAAAGATGAATTTGTAGAAGTAAAATCTATTTATAATAATATTACTAAAGATATAAAAGTTGATACTAATATAAATGTAAATAAAATAGGAACATATATTATATAAATTATCTTTATAGTAATAACTTTTTTAATTATAAAATTACAAGAAAAGTAATTGTTAAAGATAAAAGACCGCCTCAAATAATTTTAGAAGGTGGAAAAACTGCTTATTACTGTAAGAACAGTGACTATAAAGAAGAAGGTTATAAAGCTTTTGATAATGTAGATGGAAATATTACAGATAAAGTTAAAGTTATAAAGAAAAAAGATAAGATTATTTATGAAGTTAGTGATAAAGCTAATAATAAAACAAGAGTTATTAGAAACTTAAAACAAGAAGATAAAACTAGTCCTACTATTACTTTAAATGGTAATCAAACTGTTATTATTCCCCTTAATGGTGAATATATAGAAGAAGGAGCAGAAGTTTTAGATAATTGTGATTTGGATCTTAATAAAAACTTAAAAATTACTAATGATATAGATAATACAAAAGTAGGTACTTATAAAGTTAAATATCAAGTAACTGATGAAAGTAATAATAAAAAAGAAGCTTATAGAACAGTTAAAGTCTTAGAAGAAGCCAAAGCAAATACTATTTATTTAACTTTTGATGATGGTCCAAGAGCAGGAACTACTGATAAAATTTTAGATGTTTTAAAAAGTCGTAATGTTAAAGCTACCTTTTTTGTAACTAATAATGGTCCTGATGAATTAATTAAAAGAATCGTTTCCGAAGGACATTCTATAGGTATCCATACAGCTACTCATAATTATGCTTATATTTATGCTTCTATAGATAATTATTTTGATGATTTAGAAATAGTAAGAAATAGAATTAATACTTTAACAGGAGTTAATACTAATTTAATTAGATTTCCTGGTGGTAGTAGTAATACTATTTCTAAAAAATATAAAGAAGGTATTATGAGTGAATTAGTTAAAGAGACAGTTAGTAGAGGATATCAATACTATGACTGGAATATTGATAGTAATGATAGTTATTCTTCAAAAGATAAAGAAAAAATATATAATAACGTTATTAATAACTTACATCATGAAAGAGCAAATATTATTTTAATGCATGATGTAAAAATAGCTACTAGTGAAGTAATAGATAAAATTATAGATTATGGACTAAGTAATGGTTATAACTTTGAACCTTTAACTTCTTCTACAATGTTAGTTAAACAAAAAGTTAATAACTAGCAATATTTAAGAAAATAGGCTATACTTATTATATAAGAGGTGTTTTATGAAACGGTATTTACCTGATATGTATTATAAAAATATATTTACTATTAATTATAATAATTTAAAAGAAAAAGGAATTAAGTGTTTATTATTTGATTTAGATAATACTTTAGTTTCTCCAGATACTATAGAAGTTTCTAAAGAATTAGAAGACTTAATAAAAAAACTAAAAAAAGATTTTCTCATCTTAATAGTTTCTAATAGTCCTAGAAAAAGAGTTGAAAAGATTAGTTCTAAATTAAAAATAGATTTTTATCCTTTCGCTTTAAAACCAATGCAAAAAACATTAAAAAAGATTAAAGAAAAATATAATCTTAAAGAAAAAGAACTAGCTATTATAGGTGATCAATTCCTTACAGATATGAAATATGGCTTTAAAGGAGGAATTCTTCGTATTTTTGTTGATCCTATTAATGATAGAGATCTTAAAATAACAAGTATTAATAGATTACTTGAAAAAAAGATTATGAAAAAATATGCTACTAATAATCTTTTTTGGAAAGGAAAGTATTATGATGGAAGATAAATATTGTGAAGGCTGCGGAGTTAAGCTTCAAAATGATAATGTTTTACAAGAAGGATATACTTCATCACTTGATAATACCTTATGTCAACGATGTTTTAGAATTAAAAATTATGGTGATTATCAAGTTGTTACTAAAAGTAATGAAGAATATATAGAAATATTAAAAAATATAGGGAAGACTAAAGATTTAGTTTTATATTTAGTTGATTTACTTAATATTGAAGAAGATCTTAATAAAATTAGAGAAATAATTCCTAATAAAATGATTTTAGTTCTTAATAAAAGAGATGTTTTACCTAAATCAGTTAATGATGAGAAACTAATAAATTACTTTAACAATATTGATAATCCTTTTGAAGAAGTAATTGTTATTAGTAGTGAGAAAAACTATAATATTGATTATTTACTGAAAAGAATAAAACTATATCAAACATCTAATAATGTCTATGTTATTGGCCATACTAATGCCGGGAAAAGCACTCTTATTAATAAACTATTAAGAAATTATTCTAATAATCCCAAAGAATTAACAATATCGCCATTACCTTCTACTACTTTAAATACGGTAACAATTGAAATAAATGAATATTTAACTTTAATTGATACTCCAGGACTTGTTGATAGTAGTAGTCTTGTTAATTACCTTGATAGTACGATGTTTAAGAAAATTAGTCCTAAAAAAGAGATAAAACCTAAAACTTATCAATTAAGAAAAGGGCAAAGCTTACTTATTGAAGATATTTTACGATTAGATTATAAAGAAGGAGAGAAGAATAGTTTCACTTTTTACGTTTCTAATAATTTAAAAGTAAGGAGAGTTTCTACAAGTAAAGATACCTTAAAGAATTTACAAAAAAGAACCTTTGAAATAAAATATGACGAAGATTTATGTATAAATGGTTTAGGCTTTATAAAAATAGTCAATAAAGGAACAATAGACTTATATTTAGATTCTAAAGTCTCTGCTTATACTAGGAAAAACCTAATTTAAAAGGAATCACAAAACAGATTCCTTTTTTAGTTGAAATATAAATATTTAAATCCTAGCTTCTTATAAATAGTAGAAGCTCTTGGTAAAGATAATAACTTAGCAAATATTAAGTTATATAACTCATCAAAAAGAAATATTGCACATAGTGTATAACTTAATATTAAGAAATGCTTCTTTTTCATCTTTTTAGCAAGATAAAAACATAAAGGTACTATTAGATATATTAATAGTAAAGCTGATAATCCAAAGATTAAAACACTTCTTAAACATACATAACCATCAATATTACCAAAACTTAATATCTCTTTACTATAATCCCAACATTTTACTTGCATTATATGTTCCATAAAATAACCAGCGATATATTCTAAAATTCCTGTAGAAAGAGCACTTATGATAAAAACATAAAAAGGGTTCTTTCTTTTTTTATAAGTTAAGAAATATATTATGACCGCCCCAATTGCATATATATTAATCCAAGGTAAGAAATTGCCACCTCTATAATAGAAAGTAGTCATACCACTATTAAAATAGTAAAAGATAAATTCATAGAGCCAGCCAAATACTCCTGCTATTACAATAATCAAACAAATAATTCCTAACATTGTACTTTTATCAAAATTATGATCTTTATTTAGATAATTTTTATATTTACTTCGCATATTACTACCATCCTTAATATCTATATTCTATCAAAAATAAGTGAAATAGCAAATAGATAAAGATAAGAAACGACAAATAAAGCACTCTTTATTTTGTATAGTTAAGATGGTGGTAGAAATGAAAGTTTATCTAGATCTAGTATTCTTTATCAATTTTATGTTTGATTTACTCCTTTTAATGACTGTTAGTATAGAATGTAAAGTATTTTCTAAACGAAGATATTTACTTTTAGGAGCTCTTTTTGGAGCCTTAAGTACTTTTCTTTTATTTCTACCTCTTAATAATTTTTCTTTATTTCTTTTTAAAATAATAATTAGTATCATAATGCTTTTCTTAACTTTTAAAATAAGATCATTTAAACTCTTTAAGACTTTAATTAAAAGTTTATATGGTAATAGCATTATCTTAGGAGGACTTATTTATTTTCTAAATAATCAAATATCTTTAAAACAAATAGGTTTCATCTTTGTTAAAGATGGCACTAGTATAAATTTAATTATTATTTTAATTAGTAGTCCTTTAATTTTTTATTTATATCATAAAAGCTTTGAAGAAGAAAAAAAGAAACGTTCTTTACTTCATAAAGTATATATAAAATGTAAAGAAGATACTTTTGAATTATTAGGATATTTAGATACTGGTAATAACTTATGTGATCCTTATAAGAAAAGAGGAATTGTAATTATTTCTAATAACTATAATATTCCTATAGAAAAAGCTATTTTAGTACCTTTTAAAACTATAGAAGGGAAAGGATTACTTAGATGTATAGAAATAAAAGAAATTAAAATAGATGATAATTTGTTAGTAGGAAAATATTTATTAGGAATTAGTCCTAAAAAAATTGATATTAAGGGGGCTAATTGTATTTTACCAAATAGAATAGAGGAGGAATTAAAATGATTAGTATACTTTATTTAGTAGCATTTTTACTTGATAAGAGTTATGAGATACTTTATGTAGGTAGTAGTGATATTTTACCTGAACCTTTATCTAAAGCTGAAGAAGAAGCATATTTAGAAATGGCATTAGATGGTGATATTCATGCAAGAGATAAACTTATTGAACATAATTTAAGATTAGTTGTATTTTTAGCAAAGAAATATGAAAATACAAAAGTAGATTTAGAAGATTTAGTTAGTATAGGAACAATTGGTTTAATTAAAGGAATAAATACTTTTAAGAAAGATAAAAATATAAAACTAGCTACTTATGCATCTAGATGTATTGATAATGAGATATTAATGTACTTAAGAAAGATTAAAAAAGCCAAGACAGAAGTAAGTATTGATGCTTCTCTTAGTTTAGATGCTGAAGGTAATGAGTTACATCTTGAAGATATTTTAGGTACTGATAGTGATATTGTTACTAGAGGTTTAGAAGATGAAAATGATAAAAAGATGATGATATCTGAAGTAATGAAATTAAATCCAAGAGATAGAGATATTATTATATTGAGGTATGGTTTGATGGGACATAAAGAATTAACTCAAAAAGAAGTAGCAGATCTATTAGGAATTAGTCAATCTTATATTTCAAGAATAGAAAAGAAAGTAATTAGAAGATTAAAAAATATTATTAAGTATACATAGGAGATAGTAATAATGAAAAGTGATAAAGAGTATTTACAAGAAATTAGATATCTTTATAAGTTAAGATTAATTAATTTAGGAATAAATAATAATTATATAGATAATAATTTAACTAATGATTATAAGTATTATTTAAATAAATATAAGAGAAAAAATAGTAATAATTATAATAAAAAAGAAAAGATGAGTAATTGACTATTGAGGATTCTATGTGTTAGAATTACTTATAGATAAGATAAGAATAATGACTGTAATTTGTGTAGTAAAGGTTATGATCATATGAAAAAGAATAAAGAGAAATTAGTAATAATAGGTTTAATAGTATTATTACTAATTTTAACAGTGGGAATAAGTTATGCAGCTTTTAGTTATAGTGGACTAGGCTCAAAAGTAAATACAATTACTACAGGATCAATAAGTATGACATACAGTGAAACAGATAATGTAATAAGTTTAGATAAAGCCTTACCTACAACAGATAATACAGGAAAGACATTAGATGATTATTTTGAGTTTACAGTATCTGGTAATATAACAGGGGATACAAATATTAATTATGAGATATCTGCAAAAGCTCTTGAAGGTAATACTTTTAATGGCGAGAATGTTAAATTATATTTAACTAGAGTTACGGAAGATGGAATAGAAGAAGAGGTCATGAGCCCTGAAACATATAATGAGGAGACTAGTTCTAATAATTTTACAGGAAGACCAGCAAATGAAATGAGTTTATATACTTCGAGTATGAATGCTAGTGAAAGTAATACTTATCGTTTAAGAATGTATGTAACTGAAGAATATAATCCACAAGGAGATGGAGGAAATTTACAATTTAGTGTTAAAGTAAATGTCTATGGAAGAGATAGAGTAGCAGATGAAGTAAGTGATGTGTTGCTAACAAATATACCAAAAGAAAATCAATATGATGATGGGGTAGATACCTTTATTACAGGAGAAGATCCAAATAATTATATCTGGTATAGTGGTAAGTTATGGAGAGCCGTTTCTGTTAATAATGAAGCAAAGACAACTAAATTAGTAACACAATGGAATATAAGTGCAATTTCATATAATGAAGAAGACAACACAGCTTTTGAAGGAAGTAATATAGAAGCATGGTTAAATGATATAACCGCAGATGGTTTCCTAGGTAATTTAAGAGATTATGAGAACTTCATAAAGACTGATAGTGTATGGAATGCCACAGAGACAACGGAAACAACTAAACCTGCAGAAACAACGATGGTAACAGATGCAGTAGGATTATTAAATATTTATGAGTACACTATGAGTTATAGTGGAACAGATTATAGCAAAGGCTATTTAAATAATGGCCTTACTTGGTGGACTTTAACACCATATAGTACGTCTAACGTGTGTAACGTAGGCAACGATGGTGGCACGAACAGCAATCTACCGACTTATGGGGGTGGCTTGCGGCCATCTATAAATCTAAAATCTAGCGTTAAAATCGTAGATGGAGATGGTACAATAGATAACCCATATCGTTTAGAGGGAGATAATGATACAGAGCTTTCAGGAACACTCCTTTCAAGTAGATACAGTGGAGAATATATAAGATTTTGAAGTGGAGAAAATAATCTATATAGAATAGTAAGTCATGAAATAGAAGGATTAACTAAGATAACCAGTGCCGAACCTTTAAAAGAAAACGGTAAATTTAAAACTGTGCCTTTTGGAGATACAGTAAATTTTTCAAGTACAAACACAATAGGTACATTCTTAAATGGTGAATATCTAACAAATTATGTTGGAGAAAGTTATAGTAATATGATAGAAGATAGTACTACATGGTATTTAGGAACTGTTGGTAGGGGTACATCATATAAATTAGCCAAATATACAGATGAAACTGGTAATACCTTAACATCAAGTACAGCTACAGCAAAAGTAGGATTATTAAGATTAGGAGAATTAATGTCAGGTCAATTTGAAAAATATTATGCAAATGGAAGCATTACAGGATTAACTACTTATTATTGGACCTTAACACCATATAATGCGTCTTACGTGCGTTACGTCTACTACTATGGTGTCGCGTACTACGATCTGCTGTCTTGTGCGTTTGGCTTGCGTCCATCCCTAAATCTAAAATCTAACGTAGTGATAACATCTGGAGATGGCACTAAAAATTCACCATTTACGATTGAACTAGGATAATTATTTAACTGATAAATATGTTTTTTGCGATATTTATCAGTTTTTTCTTTAAATTTCTATAAGAAATGTTATAATAATATTAATTTGGTAGGTAAGAAAGGCCGTGGTATTTATGGATTTTACTTTTAATAGTAAAGAGGAGCTTTATCAAATGATAGAACCGGCACTTGATGCTAAGAAAAGTGAATTAGATAGATTAGGATATCGCTATATTCATAAAAACGATGTTTGGAATTATCTTATCTTAACTAAATGGAGTAAAGGCCATAATTTAGAGTTAAGTGATATTGTTAGTGATATTTTAAGTTGTGATAATCGTCTCCTTGATAAATACATTAAAGATAATCTAGCTACTAAAGAACAAAATAAAAATATAGAAATCATATAAGAGGTGTGTCATGAAGAAAGAGAAAAAAACTAAAGAAAAAAAACTAAAAAAAGAAAGAAAACATATGGCTAAAGATAAAAAACAGATGTTAATTAGAACTATTATTTTACTATTAGTAGCAGCTGTTGTTTGCTTTTTAATTGTACCATTATTTAACTCTTTAAATTTTGGTCTTGATTTGCAAGGAGGTTTTGAGATTCTTTATCAAGTTAGTCCTATTGATGATAGTAAGATGACTAAAGATAAACTAAATGCAACATATAAAAGTATGTTAAAAAGAATAGATGCATTAGGAGTATCAGAGCCTGAGATCACTTTGGAAGGTGATGATAAAATTCGGGTTAAACTTGCAGGAGTTACTAATAGAGAAGAAGCTAGAGAAACTCTATCAACAGTTGCTACTTTAACATTTAGAGATAGCAATGATAATCTTTTAATGACTAGTGATGTCTTAAAAGCAGGAGGTGCTAGTGTTACAATGGATTCTAGTGGTCGTCCTGCAGTAGCTCTTTCTGTTAAAGATAAAGATACTTTCTATAAAGTTACTAATGCTGTTAAAGATTATGATAATAACTTAATAGTTATTTGGCTTGATTTTGATGAATCTGTTGATTCTTATACAAGTGAAGGAAGTATGTGTGGAACAAGCGAGAGCAACTGTTTATCAGCAGCAACTGTATCAGAGGCTTTTGCTAGTGATGTTATTATTCAAGGTAATTTTACGGAAGATGAAGCTAGTAATTTAGTTGATTTAATTAATTCTGGATCATTACCTACTAAGCTTACAGAAATATCTAGTAAAACTGTAGGAGCTAGTTTTGGAGATGCTACTCTTACAATGACAATGTTTGCTGGTATTGCGGGAGTTATTTCTATTATTATTCTTTTAGTATTTATTTATAATTTTGCTGGTCTAATTTCTGCTTTATCAATATTACTATATACTTTGTTTGTTTTTGCAGCTTTTTGGCTAATTGGTGGAGTTTTAACCCTTCCTGGTATTGCTGCTTTAATTCTAGGTATTGGTATGGCAGTTGATGCTAATGTATTAACTTATTCTCGTATTAAAGAAGAATTAAGTAAGAATAGAAGCTTAGAGACAGCTTTTAAATATGGTAGTAAAGCTAGTTTTACGACTATTTTAGATGCTAATCTAACTACTTTATTAGTAGCAATTATTATGTTCTATTTTGGAGAAAGCAGTGTTAAAGGTTTTGCTACAATGTTAATCATTAATATTATTGTTACAATGGTTACAATGGTCTTTATAACTCGTTTCTTACTTAAAATATTTGTTAAGACTAAATACTTTGATGATAAATTAAGCTTGTTTATTGGCTATAATAAAATAGATAATAATGAAAATAAACCAAAAGACTATTTAAAACTAAGTAAAGGTTTTGCTATATTTAGTCTTATCGTTATAATATCTTCTGGTATTATGTTTGCTTTTAAAGGAATGAATCTTGGTATTGATTTTCAAGCTGGTAGTGATATTACTTTTAAAACAGATAAAGATATCTCTACTAAAGCTTTAGAAAAAGATATAAAAGAGTTAGATCTAACTAGTGTTGATATTGAAATTAATGGTGATGATGTCGATATTAGAGTTAAAGAAGAATTAAAAGAAACAGAAGTCGATAAAGTAGAAAGTTATTTCTTAGATAAATACGAAGCAAGTGTTGATATTGGCGTTGTCTCTAATGTTGTTAAACAAGATTTAATTAAAAACGCAATCTTCTCAATCATTATCTCTTTAATTGGAATTATCATTTATATAACTTGTCGTTTTAAATTCAGTTATGCTATTTCTTCTGTTATCTGTCTAATTCATGATGCTCTTATGATGTTAGCAGGAGTATTACTATTTAGAATAGAAATAAATTCTATGTTTATAGCTGCTGTTTTAGCAATAATAGGTTATTCTATTAATAATACAATCGTTGTATTTGATCGAGTTAGAGAAAACTTAAAACTTAAAAATAAAGATAATATCAGTAAAGAAGAACTTAAAGATGTTGTTAATATAAGTATTAAAGAAACAATATCTAGAAGTATTTATACATCATTAACAACCCTATTACCAGTAATTGCTTTAGTAATATTAGGAAGTAAAGAAATAATAACCTTTAATATTGCTATGATAATAGGTCTTATCACTGGTACTTATTCATCACTTTTAATTGCCCCTAGATTATTTGTTTTCTTTAAAACTCATAATAGAAAAACTAAAGCTAAAACTAAGAGAAAAGAGGAAGTGAAAGAGAAAATTATTAAAGGTATTAATGATTAAATAAAGAGGTGGTATTTATGCATTCAAAAGATCCAATTACGATCGATGATTTGATGGATAAAGTTGATTCTTATATAAAAGATCAAGAATCAAGAGGAAAGATTCTAGAAGCTTATTATTATGCTTTAGAAAAACACCAAGGACAATATCGAAAGAGTGGGGAACCCTATATTACCCACCCTTTAAACGTTGCCTTAATATTAACATCTATTTATGCTGACCCTGAGTGTTTAATAGCAGCCATTTTACATGATGTTATTGAAGATTGTGATGTTGATGTTAATGAATTTAAAGAAAAATTTGGTCTTACAGTTTATAGGCTAGTTGATGGAGTTACTAAATTAGGTCGCCTTCATTTTTCAACTGATAATGAATACTTAGTTGAATACTATAAAAAAATTATTGTTGGTATGAGTGAAGATGTTAGAGTTATTATTGTAAAACTTGCAGATCGTCTTCATAATATGCGAACTCTATGGGCAACACCAGTTGAAAAACAAAAGAAAAAATCAAAAGAAGTCTTAGAAATTTTTGCCCCTTTAGCTCATCATTTAGGTATTCATAAAATAAAAAGTGAATTAGAAGATTTGTCTCTTCGCTATTTAAAACCAACCGTTTTTTATGATATAGCTGATAAACTTAATAAAACAAAAGCAGAACGTGATACAACGGTTTATGAAATGCAAGAAGAAGTTACAGAACTATTAAATTTACATCATATTCCTCATAAAATAAAAGGAAGAGCTAAGAGTATTTATAGCATTTATAATAAACTTGATAAAGGAAAGAAATTTAGTGATATCTATGATTTACTAGCTTTACGTATTTTAGTTGATACTGAACAAGAATGCTATTTAGCTTTAGGCCTTATTCATTCTAAGTTTAGACCTTTACCTAAGCGTTTTAAAGATTATATTGCTATGCCTAAACCTAATATGTATCAATCATTACACACAACAGTATTCGGTATCGATGGGTATTTATTTGAAATTCAAATTAGAACTTATGAAATGGATGAAGTAGCTGAAAATGGTATTGCCTCTCACTGGGCTTATAAAGAAAATGGTGGTTCTAATAAAACTGCTAATTTACAGTCAACTACTTCCCAAAAGTTGCAATTCTTTAAAGAAATAATGGAACTTTCTAATGAAAAAATGAGTAGTGAAGATTTTGTTAATAGTGTTAAAGATGAAGTATTAAATAACAATATATATGTCTTTACTCCTAAAGGAGATGTTATAGAACTACCTTTAGGCTCTACTCCTTTAGATTTTGCATATAAAGTTCATACTAAAGTAGGTGAGACAACAGTTGGAGCGATTGTTAATGGGGCAATTGTTCCCTTAGATTATGAACTAAAAAATAACGATATCATTAAGATAAATACAAAAGCGACTGCTCATCCTTCAAAAGAATGGTTAAATATTGTTAAAACAACCCAAGCTCGTAATAAAATTAGAAGTTATTTTAGTAAATCAGAAAAAGAGGTTCTATTAGAACGAGGTAAAGACTTATTAGAAAAAGAACTAAGAAAAAGAAAGATTCCTTTAACTTCTTTTTATCAACATAAAGATTTAAAAAATATTTATAAGAATTTAAAAATAGATAATTTAGATGATCTTTATTATGATCTTGGTAGTAATAAACATACTCCTAATAGTGTTATAAATATCTTATTTAAAGAAGAGGAAGAAGATAAACCTAAACTATTAAAAACAATTGAAAAAATACCTGATACATCATCAGATATAATTGTAGCAGGAATCGATAAAGTTAAAGTAAATTTTGCTCTTTGCTGTAAACCAGTTTATGGTGATGATATTGTAGGTTATATTACTAAAGGAAATGGTATTAGTATTCATAGGAGTAATTGTCATAATCTAGCTTCTTTAGATGATAGATGTGTTGAAGTTTCTTGGGATCTTAAACCATCTAAAAAATATTATAGTGACCTTTTAGTTAGAACTAATACTTTAGATGATAATCTATCTAATATAATTCAAGCTGCTAGTAAACTTGGTATTAATATTAATAGTATTAAAACCGTATCAAGAGATGAAGCTGTTATTTATGAGATGGAAGTTATAGTTAAAGATAAAGATAATTTAGACAAATTAATACTAGATTTAAATAAATTACCATATATTACAAGTGTAGAAAGGTTAATAAGATGAGAGTTGTTGTTCAAAAGTGTCGTGAAGGGAAATGTATAGTTAGAGGTAAAACTATTAGCGAAATAGATAAAGGCCTTGTTTTACTTGTAGGTTTTACCGATAGTGATAATAAAGATACTATATTAAAAATGGTTAATAAAATAGTTAATTTACGGATATTTAACGATGAAAATGGCGTAATGAATTTATCTATAAAAGACGTTAAAGGCAAGATTTTATCTATTTCCCAGTTTACTTTATATGCAGATACTACTAAAGGAAATAGACCTAGTTATATTAAAGCTATGAAAGGTGAAAAGGCTATCTTATTATATAAATACTTTAATAAATGTCTAAATGAAATTATTCCAACTAAAGCAGGAATATTTGGTGAAGATATGGAGATAGTAATAAATAATATGGGACCTACAACAATAATATTGGAGAGATAATATGTATAAGAATAGAATTAATTATAAATTATTAAATTTTTTGATTTTAATGGGACTTTTATATATATTAGTTACTAATATTGGTACTTGGTATAATATCCTTTTAAATCTTTTTAAGATCTGTCTTCCTTTTATAATTGCTTTTGCTATTAGTTATGCCCTAAATCCTCTTGTTAGAAAGTTAATGGCTAAAGGAGTTAGAAAAAGTTTAGCAGTTAGTATTGTTGTTATTTCAGTTACTGCTATTATTATTGGTTTATTAGTAATAACTCTTCCTCTTTTTTATAATCAGTTGGTTACCTTTGCTTCTAGCTTTGGTCAAGTTTTAGAAGATATAGGGGATAAATTTAATATTAATTTAAATTTTCTAGAGACAACTAGTGGGGATTACTTAGAAGAGTTAATTGCTAGTTTAGGTAATATTGTTAAAGATGGAACGATTGATATAGTAGGTAAAACGACATCAATTATAGGAAAGGTTGTTGTTACTTTTGTTGTTTCTATTTACTTTTTAGCTTATATGGATAGTATTAGAAGAGTAGTAGGTAATTTCTTAAAGACAACTAAATATAAATATTACCGTTATGTTAAAGCTTTAGATTATGAACTTAGTAATTACTTAAAAGGACTTTTACTTTTTATGATAATTCAGTTCTTTGAATATTCTCTTGTCTTTTTCTTAGTAGGGCATCCAAACTGGTTCCTTTTTGGAGTTTTAGCATCCGTTACTACGGTTATTCCATATTTTGGAGGCTTAATCACTAATTTACTAGCTTTATTAACAGCATCAGTTATTAGTCCTAATTTATTTTTAGCAACTTTAGTAATTTGTCTTATTTTCCCACAATTAGATGGTTATGTAATTTCTCCTAAAGTATATGGTAAAACTAATAAAGTTAATCCTTTAATTACAATAATGATGGTATCAATTGGGGGAACAGTCGGAGGATTCTTAGGCATTATTGTGGCCCTACCTATTTATATAGTTGTATCAGCAAGTTATCGTTTCTTTAAATTAGATATAAAAAAAGGTGTAAAGAAAGTAAAAGCAGAGCTTACCTAGGTACTTGCTAAAATAAAAAAAGTATGCTAACATAATATATGGCTAATTTAAAAGAAGAAAGTGGTGGTTGGACGCAATTATGAGAACTTTTTATCCAAATGAAGAGTTTAATAACTTGATAACACCTTACATTAGTAATGAAGAATACCAAAAGACAAGAAATATCATGCATCATGGTATGAATAGATATGATCATATGGTTAGAGTAGCTTATTACTCATATAAAATAACAAAATTTTGTCATCTTAATTATAGATCAACAGTAAAAGCAGCCGTTTTACATGATTTTTTCTTAGAAGATTATAATGATAAAAAAGCTAAGATTCTTGTAAATCATCCCATGCTTGCTTTAGAAAATTCTAAAAAATATTTTGAGCTTAGTGATTTAGAACAAGATATTATTAAGACTCATATGTTTCCAATAGGAAAAAATATTCCTAAGTATTTAGAAAGCTGGATTGTTAATATTGTCGATGACTTTGCTTTTGTTTTTGAACGCGGTTATGTCTTAAAAGAAAATATGTCTGTTGCATTTAGCATGGTTATTTTAATGTTCTTAGTATTTGTTAAGAGATGGTGATTTTATGGATATAGCAAAATTACTTAATGGTGAAGAGACTGTTCTCTTAATAGATGATGTTTTGGAAATACCAAAAACTTACTATGATAATACTGAGATTGTTAAACTAGATAAAGTTAAAGTAAAAGGTAAATTAACCTATGATGCTAGTGATATTTTAATACTAGAAGCTAAGGTCGAAGGAGTAATGTTATTACCTGATGCTGTAACTTTAGAGCCTGTTTCTTATCATTTTTCTTTTGAAATATCCGAAAATGTTTATGAAAAATTAGAAAAAGATAAATTTAGTCTTGATATTATAGCAATTTTGTGGGAAAATATAGTCTTAGAAATCCCTATCCGTTATAGTGAAGTTACAAATTACGATAACTTAAAAGGTGATGGATGGCGAGTTATTAGTGAAGATGAAAAAGTAAATAGTACTAATAATCCCTTTAAGGATTTATTAAACAAATTAGATAAGGAGTGAAAATATGTTAAAATTAGATATTCAAATGTTTGCTGTACCTTTTAGAAAGGTTTCTAAAACAAGAAAAAGAAAAAGAAGAAGTCATAATGCCTTAGATTTACCAGGAATGGTTAAATGTCCAAACTGTGGGGAAATGATTAAACCACATCGCGTTTGTCCTAAATGTGGAAATTATAAAGGTAAAACAGTAGTAGATACATCTTCTAAAGAAAAAGCTAAAGCTGAATAGCTTTTTTTAGTCTCTGGTGATAATATGCAAGTAATAAGAGATGAAGATAAAAATAGTAATGTTTATATTAAATCTTTTAAAAAAGATCATAAATATATAACTATGAAAATGGCAGATAATTCTAAACCTAGATATTTAAATGTTGAAGATGTTGAGGTTAAAACTATCGAATTAATGTGGAATCAACACTTTCTTAATATGGAAGAATTACCTAATTTATATTATAAACATCAAGTAGCAAAATCAATTATGTTAGCTAGTTTAGTTTTACTAATATGCTTTATAGGTTTGAATCTTCCAAATTTAGGTTTAAATTCCTATCTTATTCCTATTGGAATATTTAGTAGTACTTTAATAAGTGCTAATTCGATGATGAAAAATGCTGCTAAAATTATAGAATTAAAAAAAGAAGATTTTCTACTTGAAAATGAAACATTATTAAATAATAATATTGAAATAGATAATCCTAATCATTTAGAAAAAGTTTCTTCTAAGACTAAAAAAGTTTTAAGGAAAATTGAAAAAGAACGAATTAAAGAAGATGTTCCTAAAGATAAGGTTAGTTATTTTAATATTAATGATATTGAAAGAATGTCTTTAGAAGATTTAAAAAATATTAAAGCTAATCTAGAAAGAGAAAACTACTTAGGTTTAGTTACTGTTCAAGAAGAAGTTAAAGATAATACTAAATCTAAAGGGAGACCTTATGTAAAAAAATAAAATTTGTTGGAATTTTGAAAATTGGCCTTAAATTTTAGGGTCAATTTTTAATTTCTTTAAGCTAATTTACAAAATGAATTTCTGTTTTTATAGTGAATTTACATGATTCTTTTTTTGCATTAATATCCCATTCATGTTAGAGTGTAGACATCGACGTGGATAAATATAAAAATTACAAGGAGTATTTATGGAAAAAGAAGAAAAGAAAGAGAAAAAATTTATTAGTCTATTAAGCGATACCACATTTAAACATTTATTTAAAATAGAAGATTATAAAGAGTTTTTTAACACTATTATTAAATCTATTATAGATATGGATATTAGTAATTTTAAACTATATGATGCTGAACTAAATAGTGGTAATAAAAAGCGTGATTATCGCCTAGATTTATTATTAGTAAGTGATAAAGTTGATATAGTTATATCAATAGAGATGAATCAGTTTCCTAGTGAAGAGACAAAGTATAAAAATAGATTATATGTGTATGCCTTGCTTGCTAAAAGCCTAAATAGTGGAGAAGATATAAAGAAAAAGAGAGTTATCCAAATAAACTTTAATAACGAAAAGAATCCATATGTTAGTAAAGCCTCTTATTCTGTTATGGATTTAAATACTCATAAAGAAATTAAGGATTTTAAGATACATGAAGTGTATCTTGATAATTACAAGGGAATAAGATATAATGGAGACAATAAAGAAGAAGCATATTTATCTTTATTCACTGCAACTTCTTACGAAGAGTTAAGAGAAATATCAGGAGATGATAAGGAGGCATTAAAAATTGTGGATGAGTTAGAAAGACTAGGGCTTGATGATGATTTTGGAGTAGTCTATGATAATGAGGCTATGCAGAAAAGAATGATTAATACTGCCCGTAATTGGGGTTATGATGATGGTAAAGT
>CASDWO010000034.1 GCA_949284575.1 uncultured bacterium | reverse complement strand
TAGTCACTGTGGATATAAGAATAGTAAGTTAAAAGATTTAAGCATAAGAGAGTATGATTGTCCAAGCTGTGGAGTACATAATGATAGAGATATAAATGCAAGTTTAAACATATTATTTGAAGGATTAAAGTTACACTATAAATTAATTAGTTTAGTATAGATAATGTCATAGATAAAATAACAATTAAATAAGAAAATTAAATTAGTACGGTAGCAACTATCGGAATTTAAGCCTATGGAGAATAAGGGATACCTTATCTATGAAGTAGGAATCCTTGGAGGCAACGACAAGGTAAAAACAAACTTGTTTGTTTTATTTGTTCTAAAAGAGAAGTAGATAGTAATAAAGGTGATTTTGGTAAAGCAGGACTTATTGGGGGATCTTTAGAATATTCTGGGGCCTTAAAGTTAGCTAATTTATCACTATCTGCTTTAAGAAGTGGTTGTGGTATTAGTAGAATAATAACTAAAAAAGAAGTATTACCTTTATTAGGACCTAATATTTTAGAACAGACTTTAAATATATTACCTTTAAAAAGTGATAAGAACTTTTTTGATAGTCTTTCTTCTTTTACGAAAGATTTAGATTCTCTAGGAGTAGGAATGGGTTTAAGTAATGATGAACGTTTGGAGAGTATTTTAGAGTTTCTTATAAAGAATTATACTGGTAATTTAATAATAGATGCTGATTTTTTAAATATTTTATCTAAAATGGACTTAAATATCTTAAAAGAAAGAAAATGTAATATTATACTAACTCCACATTTAAAAGAGTTTTCAAGGCTTTGTAATAAAGAAATAGAAGAGATAAAAAAAGATTCTTTGAATCTAGTTAGAGAGTTTGCAAATAAATATAATGTAACAGTTTTATTAAAAGGGCACACTACTATTATTTCTAATGAGCAAATGATTTATTTAGTAACAACAGGAACTCCAGGAATGGCTACAGCAGGTAGTGGAGATATTTTAGATAGGATATTAACTGGCCTATTAGCTTATCAAGAGTTTAATCTTTTAACTATTGCAGCTGCTGTTCATTTAAATGGCCTTGCTGGTATTTTAGCTTCTAAAGAAAATACAGATATTGCTATGATTGCTAGTGATACTATTTCAAAAATAAAAGAAGCAATTAAGATAATTAGAGAAAGCTAGTTATCTTTTTTTAAATACTTTTTGCTTATCCTTATTATATGTTAAAGTATAGGTGTTTTTAAAGTCTTCTAAAGCTTCTTTAAAATACTCATTATTTTCATCTTTTTGATATAATAATTCTAGTTTTTTTCGTAATTCATGATTAGGAAAATTAAGATAGTCTAGGTAATTTTTTAAATCTTCAAGAGTTCTTACTTTGGTAAGAGGATTTATTTTTGTACTGAAATATAGAAATTCTATACCTAATGAAAAAATATCTGTATTATAATTAATTAATCCTTTGTTGACATATTTTGGAGTAAATATAATTCTGTTATGAATGTTATAAATTAAATCACTAAATTCTAAAGTAGTTAAATTTTCTATTTGTAAGCCTTCATAATCTATAGCATTGACATTAACTATATTATTATTTTCATTATATAGAAAATTACCTGATAAGCCATCAGGAAAACATATACCTAGAGAATTCGCAGGTTTAATTATTTCTTCTTTTTTAATAATATAATTACAAACTTTTTGAAATCTTGTATTAGGATCTAAATCTTTGTTTATTTTTAAATAACTGATAAAATCAATACCTTCAACTTTTCTTTGATAATATCCTTGAAAGTTATTTTCTTCTTTATAAATATCAATAGGAGTATTTAAATTAGGGATATTTTGATATTTTTCTTTATTTAGTGAGTGTAAAGCTAGTGAAACTTTTTGTTCATATATATCTAAAGTTTTTTTATCAATGTTTTTAAATCTTTTTAAGATAATACCGTTACCTAAGTCATAAATATCACATGTATCTTTTGTACATAAAAGTTTATAATCTTTCAATTTCATAATAACTCCCATATATGTATCTATTATAGTTTAGACTTTAATAATATAAAATTTATCTATTAATAAGAAAACCCTTGATTAACAAGGGTTAAAATCTAAATGGTGTCCACGACGTGATTCGAACACGTGACCGATCGCTTAGAAGGCGATTGCTCTATCCAGCTGAGCTACGCGGACAAATAAGACAATAATAATATATACTATCTTAAAATCTTTTTCAAGTGTTTTTTGAAAATTTACAGGTATTTTTTGTAAATATTAGTCTTTTCATTGACTAGGAGCCTCTTTAATCTTTATAATAAGTTAAAGAGGTGCAGAGATTATGTATCAAAAACATAGAATTAAAAGTATTGTAATTATTAGTTTTCTTCTTTTGTTTTCTGTTGTTTCTACTTATTTAATTTATAATAACTTTGCTAAACAACGAGAAAAAGATATAGATACTGGGAAAATGGAAGTTATATTTCATGGTCAAGAAGGTAATAAAATAGATATGGTTAAATTTAATCCTGTTACAGATTCTGTAGGATTAAGCTCAACAGAATATAATTTTACAGTTAAAAATAATACTGATAATAGTGTAACATATAAGATTATTTTAGAAGAAAATCAAGAAAAAATAGCTAAACATGATTGTTCTAGTAAAACAATACCTTTAGAATTGTTAAAACTCAGTTTTAGAAAGGATCATGAAACTGCTAAAGCTTTAATTTTAAGTGAATATGAAAATAATGTTTTAATAGAGGATACTTTAGAAGCTAATAGTGAAGAAGATTATTCTATTAGATTATGGGCTGTTAATAGTAACTTTTTAGTTGATCGTGATAGTCATTTTCATGCTATAATTAAAGTAGTAGAAGAAGGAGAGTAAAAATGCTTAATAATAAGGGGTTTGCTATATCGACTGTTTTGTATAGTCTTTTGATAATGGCAACGTTAGTATTGTTTTTGTTGATAGGAAATTTTCAGTTTGAAAGAAACTCTACAAGTGATTTTGTTAACAATATTGTTAATGAATTGAATAATTATGCTGATAATCATGTTAGTAATAGTCCGGCTGTTCCTTCGATGGATAGTAATATGATTGCTGTTAGATATGAAGCTAATAACTGGATAAAAACTAATGCTAATGATGGCTGGTATGATTATGATAATGGAATTTGGGCTAATGCTGTTACTGTATCATCATCTACAAGAGCTACTTATCAAACAGCAGCTATAGGAACAGTAATAGATATGAATGATATAGAAACAATGTGGGTATGGATCCCAAGATATTCATATACAATAGGTAGTGAAGATGGTACTAATTATTATGGAAAAAAAGGTACTTTCTTAGATAAGAATCCTACTCAAGCACTTCCTGGGGAAATAGATATTAGATTTGTAGATACAACTGTTAAAGATCGGGGAGATGGAAGGTATAAAGTAAGTGAAGGAATTAATAGTACTGATTGGTATACCCCTGATGCTTTTACTTTTGGAAACAAGGAACTTACTGGAATATGGGTAGGAAAGTTTGAAACAAGTAGTAGTAATCCCTATATTTCATATGGCGGTGGCAATACAACTACCTTAGATGCTCTAATAAAACCAAATGTTCCTAGTTGGCGAAATATAAATGTAAGTAAAGCCTTTAATGTAGCCTTAAAAATTTCTGGTAGTGGAAATAGATATGGTTTTAATAATACCGTAGATACACATTTAATGAAAAACTCTGAATGGGGGGCAGTTGCCTATCTTTCTCAATCAAGATATGGTAAATTAGGAAATGTTTATTATAGTAACAAGAATAAAGAAGTTTACCAAAATAAGTCAAATCAATATATAACAGGATGTAGTTATGGAAGTCCTTCTAATGCTAATACAGATTATGGCTGTCAATATACATATGATGTAGATATAAATGGAACAGGAGCCTCAACAACAGGAACAATTTATGGAATTTATGATATGAGTGGGGGAGCAATTGAATATGTAATGGGTAGCTATAATGGGATTGTAGCAAATTCCGGATTTACTTCAATGCCAGCACAAGAATATTATGATAGATATACAACAAATAATGCTGCTACAGCTTGTAATGGGAAAAGTTGTTTATCTTATGCTTTATTAGAAACAGAAAAATGGTATGGAGATGCTCAACTTTTTGTAAGCTCTACATATCCTTGGCAAATGCGAGGTGGACATTGGGCTTCAAGTGGCTCAGGGTTATTCTATTATGGATATAGTAATTATGCTGGTAATGTTGATTCTTATGGCTCATTCCGAGTTGTTTTAAATGTTATATAAATTTATTAAAAAAGTTAGCAAAAACAGTTGACAAGTGCTAACTTTTATCATACACTATTATTGGCAATGGAAAAATGAGATTGCTAAAATTCGTATTTAGCATTTAAATTATTAAACAGAGCCTTAGGAGGTAGTTATGCTTAGTGAAAGACAAAAGAAAATATTAAAATTAATTGTTGAGTCTTATATTAGACAAGCTAAGCCTGTTAGTAGTAATCAACTATGTAAAAAGTTAAAATGCTCTAGTGCAACTGTTAGAAGTGAGATGGCTAATCTTGAAGAATTAGGGTACTTGGAAAAAACTCATACTTCTAGTGGCAGAGTACCTAGTGAAGAAGGATATCGATATTACGTTGATAACTTGATGGAAGCAAAGAAGATGAATGGAGAAGAGATGTTAAAACTTCAAATAATCTTCCATAATCAATCTCTTGAACTAAGTGATTGTATTAATAAAAGCTTGCAAGTTATTTCTGATATGACTTCTTATACAGCAGTAGTTTTAGGTAAGACAAGTCATGAAAACTTACTTAAAGAAGTTAGAGTAGTTCCTCTATCTACTAATCAGCTTATAGTTATAGTTGTTACTGATAAAGGTAAAGTTGAACATAAAAATATTACCTTAGAAAATGTCAGTATGGATGATATAAAAAAGACAGTAGAGCTTATTAATAACTTAATAGTTGGAACTCCTATTGATGAAGTAAGTACTAAATTAGAGTTTGAGATTAAGCCGATCATTTCTAAATATGTAGAAAGTCATCAACAGCTTTATAATGCTATTTACAATGTCTTTACTGATATTACCAATCCTGATATTAATGTAGTAGGTAGAACAAAATTTTTAGAACAACCTGAATTTGATAATGTTGATAAGATAAGAACCCTCTTTAAAAAACTTGATGATGAAGATTTATTGCAAGAAATAAAAAGAGATGATTCTAATAACATTGAAGTTTATATTGGCAGTGAAAATAAGTTAGATAATGATGTAACAATTATTAAAACTAACTTTAAAACTGACAGTGAAGAAGGTACCCTTGCGATAATTGGTCCCAAAAGAATGGAATATGATCGGGTTGTTAGTATCTTAGAATACTTAAAAGAAAATATAGAAAGGTAGTGAATAGATGGAAACTAAAGAAAAAGAAGAGGTTACTAAAGATTCTTGTGAATGTAGTTGCGATAATAAAGAGAAAACTTGTGAATGTCATAAAGATAAAGCTAAGAAAAAAGATAAACATCATGAAGAAATAAAGAAACTTAAAGAAGGACTTGAAAGTAAAGATAAAGAAATAAGCGAGTTAAATGAAAAAATTAAATATCATCAAGCAGAACTTATTAATTATCGTAAAAGAAAAGAAGAAGAAGTTACTAATAGATTAAAATATGCTAATGAAGATTTGATTAAAGAATTAATTTTAATACTTGATAACTTTGAACGTGCTATTAGACTTGATGATAATGATCTTTCTGATGAATTATCTAAATTCTTAAAAGGATTTAAGATGATGTATGCTAGTTTCGATGATGTCTTAAAAAAATATGGTTTAGAAGAAATAGAAGCAGAACATAAAGAGTTTGATCCTAATACTATGGATGCTTTAATGACTGATAATGATAAAGACTTTGAAGATGGAGAAGTTTTAGAGGTCTTACTTAAAGGTTATCGTCTTAAAGATAAAGTTATTAGACCTGCTTCTGTTAGAGTAAATAAACTAGAAGAAGATAATGATAATAAAGATAATAATGAAGAAGGAGAGGATATAAATGAGTAAAATTATTGGTATTGATTTAGGTACAACTAATAGTTGTGTTTGTGTACAAGAAGCTGGAGAAGCTAAAGTAATTCCTAATAAAGAAGGAGAAAGAACTACTCCATCAGTAGTTGCTTTTACAAAAGATGGGGAAAGAGTAGTAGGAGCTGCTGCAAAAAGACAAGCAATTACTAATCCTAATACCATTTCATCTATTAAAAGATTGATGGGTACTGATAAAAAAGTAGAAGCTAATGGTAAAAAATATACACCTGAAGAAGTATCTGCTATGATTTTAGGATACTTAAAAGAATGTGCTGAAAACTATTTAGGTGAAACTGTTACAAAAGCAGTTATTACAGTTCCTGCATATTTTAATGATTCTCAAAGACAAGCTACTAAGAATGCTGGTAAGATTGCAGGACTTGAAGTTGAACGTATTATTAATGAACCTACAGCAGCTGCTTTAGCATATGGAATAGATAAGCAAGATAAAAATCAAACAATCTTGGTATATGATCTTGGTGGTGGTACATTCGATGTATCTATTCTAGAACTTGGTGATGGTGTTGTTGAAGTTAGATCTACTAGTGGTAATAACCATTTAGGTGGAGATGATTTTGATAATAAGATTATTGATTACTTAGTTAGTGAATTTAAGAAAGAAAATGGGGTTGATCTTACTAAAGATTCCATGGCTATGCAACGATTAAAAGAAATTGCTGAAAAAGCTAAGAAAGATTTATCTAGTATGAATAGTACGCAAGTGTCTGCACCATTCATCTCACAAGGAGCAGATGGTCCACTTCACTTAGATATGACATTAACTAGAGCTAAATTTGAAAGCTTAATTAGCGATTTAGTAGATTCTACTTTAGAGCCAGTTAGAAATGCTTTAAAAGATGCAGATCTAAAAGCTAAAGATTTAGATAAAGTAATCTTTGTTGGAGGTTCTACTAGAGTTCCACTTGTATATGAAACAGTTAAGAAAGAACTTTCAATGGAACCATCAAGAGAAGTTAACCCTGATGAAGTAGTTGCTATGGGTGCTGCTATTCAAGGTGGTGTTTTAACAGGAGATGTTAATGATATAGTTTTACTTGATGTTACACCACTATCACTTGGTATTGAAACACTTGGTGGTGTTATGACAGTATTAATTCCAAGAAATACTACTATTCCAACAAGTAAATCAGAAGTATTCTCAACTGCTGCTGATAATCAACCGGCAGTTGATGTGCACGTCTTACAAGGTGAAAGAAGTATGGCAGCTGATAATAAGACTCTTGGTAGATTCCAACTTACAAATATTCCACCTGCTCCACGTGGTGTACCACAAATTGAAGTTAAATTTGATATCGATGCAAATGGTATTGTTAATGTTACAGCAAAAGATCTTGGTACTAATAAAGAGCAATCTATTACTATTACATCATCTACTAACTTAAGTGATGAAGAGATCGAAAAAATGCGTAAAGAAGCTGAAGAAAATAAAGAAGCTGATAAAAAACGTAAAGAAGAAGCAGATCTTAAGAATGAAGCTGAACAACTTGTCTTCCAAACTGAGAAATCACTTAAAGATTTAGGAGATAAAGTTGATAATAAAGAGAAGAGTGATGCAGAAGACTTAATTAAAGACTTAAGAGAAGCTTTAGATAAGAATGATTTAGATGATATTAAAGCTAAGAAGGATAAACTTCAAGAGAAAGCTATGGCACTTGCAACTAAGGTTTATGAAAATATTCAAAAAGAAAATCAAGCAAATAATAATACTGATAATAGTAATAATGAAGATACCTCAGATAATAATGGCGTAAAAGATGCTGATTTTGAAGAAAAATAAAAATATAAATAGAAAGGGAAAACTAAAGAAGTAGTGCTAGGTTTAGGACTACTTCTTGTTGGTAATAATTATGGATAAACTATTAAAAAGAGAAGAAGTAAAAGTAAGTGATAAATGGGATCTTGAAAGTGTTTATCAAGGAATGGATGAATACAATAAAGATTATGAATTAGTTAAAAATAATATTAATAAACTAAAAGATATGCAAAATACGTTTTTAAATAGTAGTAAAGACTTTAAAGATTTTCTTATACTTGATAATAATACTTCAAGGCTATTAGGAAAGCTTTATACTTATTCAGCTCGTAAATATGATGAAGATACAGGGAATTCTACTTATCAAGAACTTTATTTCAAGATTAATAATCTTTATCAAGCATATAGCGAAGCGACTTCTTTTGCTGTACCTATGATCTTAGAAAAAGAAAAAAAGACTATTTTAGATTATTTAGATAAAGAACAAGATTTAAAAAATTATCGTCATACTATTTTAGATATCTTAAGATATAAAGAACATACCTTATCTTTAGAAGAAGAACATATCATAACTTCCTTTTCTAAAGTCTTAGATAGTAGTAGTGATACAGCAGATTTTCTTATGGATACAGATATGAAATTTGGTCTTATAAAAGATGAAAATGATAAAGAAATAGAACTTACTTCTAGTAATTATAGTACTCTTTTAAGATCTAAAAATAGAAGAGTTCGAAAAGATGCTTTTACTAACTATCATAAAATGTATGGTAATTTTAAAAATACTTTGACTTCAACTCTTGCTGCTACTTGTGATGCTTTAAGTATTTCTAGTAAATTAAAAAAATATAATTCAAGTATGGAAGCTAGTTTATTTGATGATTTTATTCCTGTTAGTTTATATAATAACTTAATTAAAGTAGTACATGATAACTTGCCTAATCTATATAAATATTATGATATAAAGAAAAAACTATTAAATTTAGAAGAATTTCATTTATATGATGGTTATGTTAGTACTGTTAAAAATATCGATAAAAAATATCCTTTTGAAGAAGGAAAAGAACTTGTTAAAAATGCGTTAAGTATTTTAGGAGATGAATATAGTAAAGAGTTAGATAAAGCCTTTATGGAAGGATATATTGATAAATACCCTAATCTTAATAAAAGAAGTGGGGCTTATTCGGCAGGTAGTTATGATACAAAACCTTTTGTTTTATTAAATTATACTGAAGGCTATGATGATGTATCAACACTTGCTCATGAATTAGGACATTCTATGCATACTTATTTTTCTAATAAATATAATCCTTATGAAACATCAGGATATCCTATTTTCTTAGCAGAGATAGCTTCTACAGTTAACGAATTATTACTTTCTTACTATATGGAAGAAAATGCTAAGACTAAAGATGAGAAACTTTATATTTTAAATGAAAGATTAGATACTTTTAAAGGTACTATTTTTAGACAGACAATGTTTGCAGAGTTTGAGAAATATATTCATGAATTAACTGATCAAAAAGAAGTATTAACTAGTGAAAATATTTGTAATTATTACTATGAATTAAATAAATTATATTTTGGAGTTGATGTAGTAGTAGATGAAGAAATAAAATATGAAGCTTTAAGAATTCCTCATTTCTATACGCCATTTTATGTTTATAAATATGCGACAGGACTATCTATAGCAAGTTATATTGTTAAAAATATTTTAAATAATACTAAAGACTTTAAAGAGAAATATTTAGATTTCTTAAAGAGTGGTGGAAGAGATTATCCTTTAGAAGTGTTAAAGATAATTGATATTGATTTAACTGATACTAAAGTTTTTGAAGAAGCAATGGATATGTTTAAAGAAACTTTAGATAAGTTTATATCTTTAAGTAATTAAAAGATAAAGAAGTATAAATGGAGGTGAAGTAGTATGGCAACAAAAAGAGACTATTATGAAGTATTAGGAGTTAATAAGAATGCTAGTAAAGATGAAATAAAAAGTGCTTTTAGACGTCTTGCTAAAAAGTATCATCCTGATATATGTAAAGAAGAAAATGCTGAAGAAAAGTTTAAAGAAGTCCAAGAAGCCTATTCTGTTTTATCTGATGATAATAAAAGAAGACAATATGATCAATTTGGTCATGCTGGTGTAAGTGGAAATGGATCTGGTTTTGGTGGTAGCGGTTTTGGCGGAGCTGGCTTTGGTTTTGATGCTAGTGACTTAGGAGATATCTTTGATGACTTATTTGGTGGTGGCTTTGGATTTGGTGGTTCTAGTAGGAATCGTGGTAATAGAGCAAGACGTGGTAGTGACGTTTTAATGCAAGTAGATCTTACTTTTGAAGAAGCAATCTTTGGCTGTGAAAAGGATTTTGACTTAGATGTTGTAGCAGAATGTGATAAATGTAATGGTTTAGGTGGTCATGGTGAAGAAACTTGTAAAAGATGTCATGGTAGTGGAACAATTACTAGTGAACAAAGAACAATCCTTGGTTCATTTATGACAAAGACAACTTGTCCTGAATGTGATGGTAAGGGTAAAACATATAAAGAAGTCTGTAGTAAATGTCGAGGTAAAGGAAAGGTTAAGACGCGTAAAACTATAACGGTAAGCATTCCTAGTGGTATTGATAATTTAGAAAGATTAAGAGTACCTGGTAAAGGAAATAGTGGGGAAAATGGTGGCGTTTCAGGTGATTTGTATTTGGAATTTCATATTAAGAAACATAAATACTATGAACGTGAAGGCCTTGATATTTATTTAGAAGTACCAATTAATATGGTAGAAGCTGTACTTGGATGTAAAAAGGAAATTCCTACAATTTATGGTAATGTTAAATTAACAATTCCTGCTGGTACTGATAGTTTAGATAAACAACGTCTTAAAGGTAAAGGAATAAAAGATTCTACAAGTAGAAGAGTAGGAGATATGTATGTTATCTTTAAAGTAATTACACCAAAGAAATTATCAAGAGATCAAAAGAAATTATTTGAAAATCTTGCTAAAACAGATTTAGATGATAGTGAAATAGATAGATTTAATAAATTTACTAAAGATAATGATTAGTAATTCTTAATATTTATATTGAAACGCTTAGATAAACTAAGTGTTTTTCTTTACTTTTTAAGGAATATGTGATAAAATAAGCATACTAAAAAAGGGGGAAGAGGTATGAATATTTGGAAGAGTCCGGTTGAATTTGATTATAAACTTTATAATGAAGTTGAAAATTTTTTTGATAATTTGCATAGTAGTAAGATTCATGAATACCGTGAAGGACAAGTATTGATGGCACTTGATGTTTTGGATGCTTTAAAAAATAAAGAAATGCTTTTAATAGAAGCAGGAGTAGGTATTGGTAAATCATGGGGGTATTTAATACCTTTATTATATGCTTGTAAAGATAAAGAAAAATTTCAAGGCTTTTTAATTTCTACTTCTTCTATTGCTTTACAAAACCAATTAGTAGAAGAAATTGCTAAATTATCTAAAATGTTAGATATAGATATTCCTGTTACAGTTGCTAAAGGTAAAACTAATTTTATATGTAAGAAAAGATTAGAAAATTATTTAAAAAATCATAAAAATAATGAATATTTATTATCTATTAAAACTAAAGTAGATAAAGGTATTATTGATAAAGAAGAATATCCAGATATTGCAGCAAGTATCTTTAAAAATATTAATATTAATCATGTTAATTGTTCTAATTGTTTATATAAAAATAATTGTGCTTATACTCTTAATCGTAAAAAGTGGAAAGAAGCTAAATATGTTATTTGTAATCATGATTTATTAATAGAATCTCTAAAAAGAGATAATCATGATCTAATATTAAAAGATCCTTCTTTATTAGTTATAGATGAAGCTCATAATTTGGAGGCAAAAATAAGAAATTCTTATCAAGGAAAAATTGATAAAGATAAATTAGAAGCTTTAATTCTTAAAATATCTTTTATAATTAATGAAGATATTGAAACTTATCAAGATAGTTCTATAATTACATCTTTAAATAAAGTATTTAGAATGATTAGTACGAAAGCTAAATATAAATATAATAAAAATGCTAAGGAAAATATTGAGATTTTTGATGAAGAAACTAGTGGTTTTGATTTATCTAATAAATTAAAAGAAGAAATTGCTAGTCTTATAAACTATTTAGAAGAATTGATGAATGAAGTTAATTGTTATCAATATTTAGATAATAGACTTCTTAATTATCTTTCTAAACTTAAGGAATATAAAAATATTTTTAATGATTTAATTGATTCTAAAAGTAAAAATATTTATTGGGTAACTTTTATTCCTAATACTAAAAATCATATTGTTTTAGAATATGTAAGAAAAGATATTTATAAAGAAAGCGCTAAGCTTTTAAGTTCTAAAAACTATGGTAAGGTTTTTACATCAGCGACTATGACAACTAGTGGGGATTATAATTATTTTGTTAATAATTTAGGTCTTAATGAAATCAATGGTATTTCATTATTAAAAGAATTTCCTCAAGTATCTCCATATAATTATCAAGAGAATGCTTTGCTTTATTTAGCAGATGATGTTATATCTCCTAAAAGTATGGATCGCAGTTTATATTTAGATTCATTAGCTAAAAAAATAAATACATTAATTAATATAACAGAAGGGAAAAGTCTTGTTTTATTCACTTCTAAAAAAGATATGTTAGAAGTATATAATAGAATTATTAAAGAATATCATGATTTTAATATTATGGTTCAAAAAGATCATATCAATGCTGATGATTTGAAAGTTGCTTTTAGAGATGATCTTACTTCGGTTTTATTTGCTACAGGTGTGTTTTTTGAAGGAATTGATATAAAGGGAGAATCTTTAGAAAATGTCATTATAGCTAAATTACCATTTCCTGTTGTTGATCCAATTATAGAAGAGAAATCTAGTTACTATAAAGATGGTTTTAAAGAAGTATATTTGAAAGAAATGCTAATTAAATTAAAACAGGGTACAGGAAGACTTATTAGAAGTTCAACTGATAAAGGTATTGTTTCAATACTTGATCCTAGATATAGAGAATACAAAGAAGAAATATTATCGTCTTTACCATTTACTAATATTACTACTGATATAGATGATGTTTTAGCTTTTGCTAATAATAAATTAGGAATAGTAAAAGTAAAAAAATAGAGACAGTAAAAAAGAGCAAATTTAATTAAAAAAGAAAAGATTTATGTGCAAAAGATTGAAAAATAACATAAATCTTTTTCTTCGCATAAATAAACCATGCAAAAAAGAAGTGTCAAATACACTGTAAAAATTTCCACCACTAG
>CASDWO010000033.1 GCA_949284575.1 uncultured bacterium | reverse complement strand
CTTGCAAAGGGCTTCTAATCGTTCTTTTTGTTCAGATAAACTAAAACCTTCACGAGCTTGATCTTCGGTACTTACTCTTAAATATAATCCACAAATTCTTTCTTTATTATCCATAAATTTCAACTCCTTTTTTACAAAAAAGGGAGTCAAAAATACTAGCTACTAAAACTAATACTCTTGACTCCTCTTAAATAACAAATATAACTTTTTTTAATCATATAGAAAGTCTCCTTTATTGGTGTATTACTATATATTTTTATTTATAATTTGTCAATTACATATTTATGTAATAGTTTTAGTCTTAATATATTCTTCTAATTGGGATAATTGAATCTTATTAGATAAATTTTCGATAAATATGTCATTAGAATAATTAAAGGCAAGAAATGTAGTATTATTAATGATTATTCTATGTGGTTCAATATAGGTTAAATTTGTTTTATCTATTTTCCTAATATTACCATTGATAATGGTGTATTTTACTTTACAAAAATCACATATGAATTCAAGTTTGTTTTTTAACGATTCTTCAACTAAGATTTCTTCTTTAATAATATTTACCATAATACCATCCTTTCTTTTTAGAGTAGGATAGTTTCTTATAACACAAAAAAACTAATCCATTTCTGAATTAGTCATTTATCAAAACTCGAAAAGTTCGAGCACATTTCACTATGGAGCGGATGAGGAGAATCGAACTCCCGTAGTTAGCTTGGAAGGCTAAGGTTCTACCATTAAACTACATCCGCACAAGTAAATGCCAATTCGTATTGACATTTATAATTATATGAAAAGATTTTGTTAATGTCAACAGTTTTTTATAATTTTACTGCTATATTTTCTTTCTTTTTGCCGCCACAAATAAAATTTAAAGGAATATGATAGGTTTTAGACAAAAGAATTAACTTATCAGTAGGTATTCTTGTCTTACCATCTTCATAATAAGAATAACTAGATTGTCTTATATTTAAGACTTTAGCAAATTCCCTTTGAGTTTTTCCAAGTTTTAAGCGATATCGTTTCAATTGTCTACCAATAAATTCAACAGTAATATCTTTACTATAGATAACTTCACGTTTATCTAAAGTCAAATCTAGCATATATTCAACATTAGTATGAAAATAACTAGCTAATTTTACTAACTTTTCAATAGGAAAATTAACGTCTCCTAATTCCCACATCGCATATGTAGTACGTTTAACGCCCAAAACTTTAGCAATTTCACATTGTTTTAAATCATGATCTTCTCTTAAGTCTCTAATTTTCCCAAACTGCATCTTTACCACCTTGTTTTTATTTTATTACAGTCAGATAAATGTTAGTAAATTTGTCAAAATAACTGATAAACAAAAATTAAAAGAGCAAAAATTTAATTAATGTAAATTATTATAGTAGGAGGTGATAATAATTAAAAGAATAAAGTTATATCATCAAGAAAATAATTATGACTGTGGTGTTTCTTGCCTTTTGTCCATTGCTAAATACTATAATTGTAATGTTCCTAAATGGTTTATAGAAAAGGAAAGCCTCACTACTAAAAAAGGAACTAGTATGTATGGCTTGATGGTTACTGCCCAAAAATTAGGTTTCAAAAGTTATGGCCTTAATGGTGATATAGAAAACATAAAAAAAGATGCTGTACCCTTTATTGCTCATTTAACTATAAATAAATCTAAGAATTTATATCATTACGTTATTGTAAGTTCTTTAAAGAAAGATAAAGTAATTATTAAAGATCCTAGTAAGGGTTCTAAGACTATGAGTATATTAGAATTCAAAAAAATATCTACTAATAATTATTTGTTTATTGAAAAAACAACTAGTGTTAAGTATTTTTCTAAAAATAAAATAATTAAAAACTTATTAAAAAACTTTTTAAAAGAATATAAATATAATTTGATTTTAATTTTCCTTTCTTTTATTGTTCTCCTTATTTTAGAAATACTAAATTTATTTTCTCTAAAGACAATTTTAAATAACGCAATTATTCCTAAAGCAACCTTTAACTTTTCTATTTTACTAATTTCCTTTCTAATATTACATTTATTAAAAATAGCTTTAAACACAGTAATTAATATCGCTCTTATGATTATGAATCAAAAGTTTAGTTATAATTTAAAACTAACTTTATTGAAACAGTTATTAGCACTTCCTAGTTTGTATTATCAAACGAAAAAACAAGGAGTCATTATTTCTCTTTTTAATGATATTGATTATATTTCAAAGTTTTTGATAGTATCATTTTTTTCCTTAGTCAATAATATTTTCTTACTAGTTTTTATTAACATCTATTTTTTTAAACTATCTAAGACCTTAAGCTTGCTCTTAATTGTTAGTATTTCCTTTTTAACCTTGTTTATTTATTTTCAACGAAAATATAGTTATAACACTTTAACTAACTATTATAATACTTATGATCTTTATAATGATAATCTACAAAAAATAATAACTAATAACGAAAGAATAAAAGGCCTACATCTTGATGATATTATTATTAAAAGATTTACCAAAGTATTAAATAACAACATTAATTCTTTATCTAAGCTTAATCTATATAAAGAGATTGTTAGTAATAGTTTAAATTTATTTGAAAATATAATTTATCTTTTAATTTTAGGAGTTGGAGGGATTCTTGTAATAACGACAACAAATATTTCTTTAAGTACTTTTATTCTTTTTGAAAGCTTTATTTTCTTATCATTAAAAAAAGCAGAAGCTTTAATTATAATGTTTTTGAAGTTTGAAAATTATAAAAAAATTTCCGAACGTTTAAAAGATATTTTTAGTTATCAAAAAGAAGTCCTACTACCATTTAAAAACTATAATTATAATACCAAAAACCTATTTATTAATATTAGAAATTTATCCTTTAACTACTATGATAAAGTAGTTTTAAATAATATTAACTTAAGAATAAACCCTCATGATAAAGTATTTATTTATGGTAATAGTGGTAGTGGAAAAAGTACTTTAGTAAAATTACTTAGTCGTCTATTACCTTTAGAATATGGAAAAATAAAGTTTGGAAACATTGATATAACCCATTATAATCTCTACGAATTAAGAGACTTAGTTACTTATATTCCAAATTCATTAATGCTAAGTAATACAACAATTAAGGATAATATTTATTTATCAAGAAAACCTTCGATAAATCAAGATGAATTATTAAAATTAACCGGTTTAAAAGAATTATTTGATAATAACAATTACAATTTATATACTGTAATTGAAGAAAATGGAGAAAATTTAAGTAGAGGAGAAAGAAGTAGGATTGCTCTTGCTCAAGCATTATTTAAACCAAGTGAAATATATATATTAGATGAGTGTTTAAGTAATGTAGATATTAAACTAGAAAAAGAGATCCTAGAGAATATTTTATATTATTATAAGGACAAAATTATTATCTATATATCACATCGTCTTTCAAATAAAAATTTGTTTAATAGAGTTTTCTATTTAAAAGAAGGAAAGTGTTATGAAAAGAAAACAAAATAAAATCATTTATATTCTTATGATAATATTGTTAGTTTTAACTTCTTTTTATATCTATTTCTTAGCGACAACAAAGATTTGGACATATGTAAGTTACCCATTTATAAAAGAAAGTACTTTTAAATATCAAATTATTCTAAAAAAAAGGGAATTAAATAATATTACAAGCTGTTCATACTTCCTTTATAAAACTAAAAAATATAAGTATGAAGTTATAGAAACAAAGAAAATAGAAGAAAATATCATAGTTTTAATAAAAATAAAAAAGAAAATTAAAGATTTCTCTAAGGATGAAGTTATAATGATTCCTAAAACAAAAAAGACACTTTTAAATTTAATTATTGATAGTTGGAGGAGTTGAAAAATGAAAAAACTTACAAATGAAGAATTAAAAAAAATAGAAGGCGGACTTTCATCTGCAGTTTTAGGCTTAGGCATATCAGCTTTAATTGCTTTTCTTGCTGGATTTATTGATGGCTTTGTTAATCCTGAACCATGTGGAGGTGAATAATGAAAAAATTAACAACTAAAGAATTAAAAGAAATAACAGGTGGCAGCATTACAGGAACAATTCTTAATTATACTTGTGATTTAATTGAGATTTTAGTTGAAGCAGGGCGCAAACTAGGTTCTTCACTACGAAGAATAAAGGATAATAAACTTTGTACACTAGATACCGACAATTAAAAAATTGTTTTCTTAAAGCATTATTATCTACCTGTTTTGTTCTTATTTTTTATAACTTTGGTGTGTTTTTGGGGCAAATTTTAAAAAATTAATTTAAAAAATACAAAAATTGACAAAAAAATGTTGTCATTTCAATACACACAGTGATATAATCAGTTTTAGAAAAAAACGAAGGGAGGGATAGTAGTTATGACACAAGTGCCAGTAAAAAATGGTAATCTAGATTATGCAATAAAAAGATACAAACAAAAACTTGCAAGAAGTGGTGTCCCTTCTGAAGCTAAAAAACATGATGCTTATGATAAACCAGGAGTAAGAAGAAGAAAAGCTAAAAAAGAAGCCATGAAAAATGCTCGCAAAAATGAGCGTAAAAGAAGAAATGAAAGAGATTAATAATTAGTCTCTTTTTTCTTTTCTAAAGATAATTTATTCTTCCATTAAATTTATTTCATTTTTGTTCTTTTATAACATAAGTTAGAATAGGTGAAGCTTATGTTTTTTAATAGTTTGGATGAATTTTTAAATCCCAAAGACTTTCATCTTGATATTTATAATAATAAGATATACATAGATAACTTTTCTAAGATAGTCCACCTTAGTCCTGAAAAAATAATTATAAATGGTCCTAATAAGAAAATAACCTTAATAGGTACAGGTTTTTCCCTTAATAAACTAGCAGATAAAGAATTATTAATAATAGGAAAGTTAGAGAGTTTAGCATTAAAAGATGAGTAGATATGTTTTAAAAATAAAAGGGAAAAGATTAGCTAATTTTATAAATTATTTAATAAAGTTACAAATAAACTTTCATAAGGTAAAAGAAACAAAAGATTATTTAATAATAGAAGTTTTAGAAGAAGATTATTTAAGACTAATAAAGTTAAAAACAACATACGAAATTGAAATAGTTAAAAGGAAAGGTCTTATTTACTTTTTGCATTTTTTTAAAACAAGAAAGTTATTTATTTCTATAGTAATATTAGGATTCATACTTTTTACATTATTAACAAATTTAGTTTTTGATATAAGGATAATTGAAACAGATAAAGATTTACAAGCATTAATCTTAGAAGATCTTAAAGAGTTTGGTTTAAAAAAATATAATTTTAAAGTAAGCTATCAAGAAAAGGAGAAAATTGAAAATAAAATACTAAAAAAAGAAAAAGATCTATTAGAATGGATTGAAATTGAAGAAAAAGGAACTCTTTATGAAGTAAAATTAATTAAAAGAGTCAAAGAAGATATTACTAAAAATAATGAACCTAGAAATATTATTGCCAAAAAGAAAGGGATGATAACTAGAATAGAAGCAGAATCTGGAGAAATTTTAACTAAGAAAAATGCTTATGTTAATAAAGGAGATGTATTAATTAGTGGCCTTATAAAAAATAAAGATAATATAGTTAGTAAAACAAGAGCGATTGGAAAAGTTTATGCTGAAATTTGGTATAAAGTCTCTCTTAGTTTACCCGTTAATTATTCTTCCTTTAAAAAAACTGGTAATAAAAAAGAAGTTTTAGAGGTGAGCTTTTTAAGTAATGATTATAGTTTAACTGACTTTTCTAAATACCAACACTCAAAGGATACAAAAAAAAGTCTTTGGAAACATCCTTTTTTACCACTTAGTATAAATATCACAAAAAAAGAAGAAATAAAGGTTAAAAATATAGATTTTAGTAAAGACTATGAACATACTATTAAACCATTAGCTATTGAAAAACTAAAAAATAAATTAGGAGATATTAATATTATTTCCGAAAAAGTTTTGAAAAAGGAAAGGAATGCTGATAAAATAGATATAGAAATTTTCTTTAAAGTTGAAGAAGATATCACAGCTTATGAATCGTTAAAAGATTTCAATATCGAAGAAGAAAATAACAAAATAAAAGAAGAAAGTGGGAATTAATGATGTTTTCTAGTTTAGGAAAGACAATAGGTAATGTTTTTGAATTCAGCCTACCAATGATTATTATTTCAGTAGTAGTAGCAGTTTCTTTAAGAATTGTAGATATTATAAAGAATAAAAAGACTTTTTGTTTTTATAAAGAATTAATTGCCCTTTCTTTTGTTATATATATCTTATGTTTATTCCAAGTAGTAACATTTCAAGATAATAATAATATCTCAAGTAATAATTTAATTCCCTTTAAAGAGATGTTTCGTTATAATTTAGGAAGCAGACTATTTTTAAAAAATGTTCTAGGTAATATTATAATGTTTTTACCATATGGATTTTTTGTTAGTTATTTTTTAAAAGAAAAAAAATTACTTCCTATTTTTATCCTGACAATAGTTACTTCTATAACGATTGAATGCACTCAATTAATGATAGGTAGAGTTTTTGATATAGATGACATTTTATTAAATATAATTGGAGGTATTTTAGGTCATTACTTATATATTCTTATTCTAAAAATAGGAGATATGTGTCCTAAAGTATTTCAAAGTGAATGGTTTTTAAATTTAGTGTCTATTATTCTTTTAGTAGGATTAATAACATTACTTTAAAAGCCTCTTTTTTTGTGATATAATCTAAGCATTAGAAAGGAACGTGATATTTAGTGAATGAAGTTACTATCTATAATAACACAAATGAAGAGTTACCATATCAAGAAATAATTGAGAAGGTAGTTAATAAAGCTTTAGAAATTGAAAGAGTAAAAAATGCAAGTTGTAGTATAATAATTGTAGATAATAATTATATTCATAAGTTAAATAAAGAATATCGTGGTATTGATAGAGTAACTGATGTAATTAGTTTTGCCTTAGAAGATGATGATAGTGTTTTAATACCTAATGGAATTAGACTTTTAGGAGATATTTATATTAGTTTAGACAAAGCGAAAGACCAAGCGAAAGAATATGGTCATTCCTTAAAAAGAGAATTATGTTTTTTAGCTGTTCATGGTATTTATCATTTACTAGGATATGATCATGAAAGTGAAGAAGATGCAAAAATTATGTTTAAAAAACAAGAGGAGGTTTTAGAGTATTATGGCATCACTAGATAGAGAGAAAAAAAAGTTTGGTTTTAAAAGAATTATTTCAAGTATTAAAAATTCCTTTAATGGACTAAAAGCAGCATATAAAAATGAACAAAGTGTTTATATACATTTAGTATGTACTATTATCTTGTTATTAGTTAGCTTTTTACTTAAAATATCAACTACAGAATGGTTAATTATAATTGCAATTATTGGTTTGACATTAGTAGTTGAATTACTTAATACAGCAATAGAAAGTACAGTTGATCTTGTTACTAAAGATTTCCATCCTCTTGCTAAAGTTGCTAAAGATACAGCATCAGCAGCAGAGTTTGTACTTAGTATAACTAGTGCCATTATTGCTTTAGTGATTTTTATACCTAAGATTATGGAATTACTTTAATATTTTATTATTTATAAAAAAATTAAGAAATTGAAAAAACTTTTAAAGAAATAGTATATCATATATTGAAAAGAAAAAATTAATAGTGATTTTGTTATTGCTATTTCTATCATAATGTAAGGAGGATGGTTCGATTGAAACATAATGATGTAATAGAAAATAGTATTTTAATATATGAATCAGATGATGATATTAAAGTTGAAGTTGTCTTAGAAAAGGAAAATATCTGGCTTACGCAAGAGCAAATAAGTAAATTGTATAATAAAGCTAAATCTACAATTAATGAACATATAAAGAATATATTTGATGAAAAGGAATTAAATAAAGATTCAGTTATTCGGAATTTCCGAACAACTGCAAAAGATGGAAAATCATATAATGTTAATTATTATAATCTAGACATGATAATTGCCATTGGTTTTCGTGTGAAATCTAATCAAGGCACTAAATTTAGAATATGGGCTAATGAAAAACTTAAGGAATATTTAGTAAAAGGCTATAATCTAAATGTAGAAAGATTTAAAAATAATGGTAATGATCCATATTTTGATGAGCTTCTTGATAAAATAAGAGATATAAGATCAAGTGAAAAAGTCTTTTGGAGAAAAATATTAGATATATATGCAACTTCAGTTGATTATAATCCCAAAAAAGAAATTACAATTAATTTTTTCAAGACAGTTCAAAATAAATTGCATTATGCTGTTTCCAATAATACTGCTGCTGAAATAGTTTATAATAGAGTTGATAGTAATAAAGATAATATAGGACTTACAAATTTTAAAGGGGATATGCCTACTAGAAAAGAAACAGAAATTGCCAAAAATTATTTAACACATGAAGAATTACAGGTTTTAAACAGATTGGTATCTGCTTATCTTGATATTGCTGAAATTAATGCATTAAAGAGAAAGGTAATGACTATGCAAGATTGGATTAAAGAATTAGACAGTTTTTTAAAAATGACACATAATGACATATTGCATACGAAAGGAACTGTTTCCCATGAAGATGCCTTGAAAAAAGCTCATGCAGAATATGATAAATATATGCAAAACCATTTAACTAGAGCCGAAAAGGATTATTTAGAAATTATGAATATAGAACTTAAAGAAATAGAAAAGAATAATTGACGATATTGGGTCAAACATATGAAAAATTCGCCTAACAGTAAAACATTAGGAACTAACCTTGCTGTTGCTAAAAATGATTTAAGTAAAGAGAAAATAGATAATTTAGAAAGAATAGCTAGTGCTTTTTAGATTTAAAATAATTAAGGGGCAAAAGAAATATTCCAATGAAAGTAGAAAACTTGGCTACTAGTATTGATAAGTTATATAAATAAGGCTTTGATTTGCTGTTAGAAGAAGTGAGTAAAGAAGAAAAGTAAAAGTTTTGAAAAGAGTGATGGAATGAAAAATAAAAAAATAGATGCAATAATATTTGATTTAGATGGTACTTTGTGGAATACTGTTGATAGTTGTCTTAAAGTAACTCATCTTGTAAAAGAAGAGCATAAAGATATTACTAGAGATGTCACAAAAGAACAAATCGAATCGGCAATGGGAAAAACATCAGAAGAAATTGTTAATATATATTATGGTTATCTTCCAAAAGAAAAAGGTGAAAAGTATGCTGTAGAAGCTTTTAATAAGAATGTAGAAAACCTATTAAAAAATGGAGGTACCTTATATCCTAATACTAAAGAAACCATAATAAATTTAAGTAAAAAATATAAACTATATATAGTTAGTAATTGTGTAGATGGCTATATTGAATCCTTTTTAAATACGAGTGGCCTTAAAGATTATTTTAATGATTATGAAAGCTATGGCCGCACTCTTTTAAATAAAGGAGAAAATATTAAACTCGTCATAGAACGTAATAATTTAAAAAATCCTATATATGTTGGTGATACTAAAGGAGACTTGGAAGGAGCAAAAATAGCAGGTATTCCTTTTGTCTATGCCGCATATGGTTTTGGTAATGTAGAAAGTTTTGATTATAAAATTGATGATATTAGTGAATTGTTAGATTTGTAAAAAGAGGAGGTAATTTTATGAAATGTGGAATTGTATCAATAATGGGAAGACCTAATGTAGGAAAAAGTACCCTATTAAATACAATCCTTAATATGAAACTTGCTATTACAACAGATAAAGCAGGTACTACAAGAAATATTATAGAGGGGATTTATCAAGATGATGAAGCTCAAATTGTCTTTATAGATACTCCAGGTATTCATAAACCTATAAATAAACTTGGCAGTATTTTAAATAAAAAAGCATATCAAAATATTGATAATGCTGATATTATCCTTTTATTAATAGATGCAAATAGTGGCATAGGTAAAGGAGATAAGTTTGTTTTAAATAAAATTAAAGAAAATAAAGATGCTAAAGTTTTCTTAATTCTAAATAAAATAGATAAAGTAGGTAGCGAAAAATTACTTAAAATAATAGATGAAGCGAAAGAATTATATGATTTTGCTGAGATTATTCCTATATCTGCTTTAAAGAAGAAAGCTATAGATGATTTAATTAAGACCTTAAAAAAATATTTACCACTTGATGAAGTGATTTTTACTAACGATGAACTTACTAATGTTTCTACTAAATTTATTATGGGAGAGTTTGTTAGAGAAAAAATCATGCTTTTAACAAAACAAGAAATTCCTCATAGTGTTACTTGTTATGTAGAAAACTACGAAGAATATGATGATCTTGTTCATATACAAGTCTTAATAGTTGTAGATAAAGAAAACTTAAAGAAGATTATCATTGGTAAGAATGGTAATATGCTAAAACGAATTGGAATACTTGCTCGTAATGATATGGAAGAATTTTTAGGTAAGAAAGTATTTTTAGAAACTCATGTTAAAGTAATAGATAATTGGCGTGATCAAGAGAAATATTTAATAGAACTAGGTTTAAAAGAAAAAAGTGAATAAAAAAATCATTTCTTAAGCATTATATTAATAGGTGATAAATAATGCAATCAGGATATGAAATAATTTGGAATTTATTTAAAGAAACTGGGGATATTAGATATTTTCTTTTAGCTAATAAGTTAAAGGAAAGTGAAAAAAGTGAAGATAATTGATGTAGATGGTTTAGTACTTAGTGAAACTAATTATAGTGAAGCTAGTAAAATTTTAAATGTTTTAACATCTGAATATGGTTTGATTTCTGTTCTTTCTAAAGGATGTCGTAATTTAAGAAGTAAATTAAGAGGCGCATCAAGAAAATTAATTTATGGTACTTTTCATATGTATTATAAAGAAAAAGGACTCTCAACCTTAATTAGTATTGATGTTATTAATGATTATAAAAGAACTGTAATGGACTTAGAGAATGTCGTTTATGCTTCTTATTTATTAGATTTAACAAGACAAGTAGCTAAAGAGAACAATTCAAAAGACATTTTACCTTTAGTTACAAATGCTCTTGGAAAAATAGAAGAAGGACTTAACCCTCAAGTTATAACTAACATTTTAGAATTAAAATATTTAGATTTCCTTGGAGTTAGTCCTATTGTTACAGGATGTGCTGTCTGTGGAAGAACTACTAATATTGTTAGCTTAAGTGAAGTAGCAGGAGGATTTATTTGTAAAAATTGTTATCAAAATGATGGCTATTATAGTCAAAAAGCAATAAAATTATTACAGATGTATTATTATATTGATCTTGCTAATATTGAAAAAATTAATGTTGATGAGAAAGTGATGGAAGAATTGAATCGTTTTTTAGAAAACTATTATGATAGATATACAGGCATATATTTGAATAGTAAAAAAATGCTTAAAAATATAATAAAATTAAAGTAGTAGGTGTTTTATGAAAAAAATAGTTGTGTTATTAATCTTTTTTATAATTTTAGCTTTAGGAGTAATAACAGGTTTTACTTCTTTTCTTGATGATGCTATATATAGTTTCTTTGCTAGTGAACCATTCCCCTTATTAGTCTCACTTAGTAAAATTATTACTTTTTTAGCTAATCCAGAATTTATTGTTATAATTACACTTATTTTAATATTTATTCTTAATACTAATTACAAACGCTTATTTTTAATTATTAATACAGTTATAAGTGCTTCAATAATAATTATTAGTAAAAATATATTTTATAGACCAAGACCCTTAATAGGACAACTTTTATTAACTAGTTATAGTTTTCCTAGTGGTCATAGTTTAATTGCTACTACCTATTATGGCTTTTTAATTTATTTACTTAAAAATAGTAATTTTAAAAATAAAACCAAATATATAGGTATTAGTTTTTTAACTACTTTAATAATCCTTATTTCCCTAAGTAGAATAGTCTTAAATGTTCATTATTTAACAGACATCTTAGCAGGTATTACTTTAGGTCTTATTATCCTAAATATCCTAATTATCATTTATGAGAAATACAATAAAAAGAAAAAAGAAAGACCCTTAGTAAAGACTTTAAAATATGGCTTTGAAGGTATACTTTATACCTTAAAAACAGAAAGAAATATGGTTATTCATTTTTTAGTCATGACTCTTGTTTTAATTGCTGGTTTTGTCTTTGAAATATCGTTTGTTGAATGGATTGTTTGCTTTTTACTTTTTGCTTTAGTTCTATCATTAGAACTTGTAAACACGGCGATTGAAAATGTTGTTGATCTTGTTACAGATGAGAAAAAACTTAAAGCCAAAAGAGCAAAAGATGCAGCAGCAGGAGCAGTTTTAGTAGCTGTTATTTTTGCAGTTATAATAGGTATAGGGATATTCCTACCAAGACTTTTAAATTTATAATTTCTATAGTATAATAAAAAAACGAGGTGATTAGATGAATTTAGGTATTATGTGTGGAAGTTATGAAAGTGCTTCTATTACCACCCGCTTAAATAATTCTAAAGTTGCAAGTCTTGTAGCTTCAAAAGATTATACAATTGTTATGTCTGCTCGCGAATCCGGGTCAATGCGTGATGTAAAAGAAATAATAAGAGAAAATGGTAATAGTCTTATTGCTGTTGGAAAAGAATCAGAACTTGATAGAGTTGATACTGATATTAAAATTCAAGTTTCTTCTCCTTTTGAACGATTAGAAGCTTTATATGAAAATAGTGATATCATTCTTTTCTTAACAGGTGGCTTAGGTACATTAGCAGAACTCTATGCTTTTTATAGCCGTAAAATAGAAGAACAAGATAATAAGCCTTTAATTATATATAATGAAGATCACAGCTTTGATTTACTATTAAAAGATTTAAACAAAAGAAATGCCTTAGGACTTATTGATCAAAATTATAATCTTCATCTTGATGTTGCAAATAATGAAGAAGAGTTAGTTAAAGTTTTAGAGCATTATGAAAAAATAAAAGAGAAAGGTAAATGTAGATAATGGAAAAAATTACAATGGAAAACTTAGTTAATTACTGTAAACAATATGGAATAATATTCCAAGGAAGTGAGATATATGGAGGCCTTGCTAATACTTGGGATTATGGTCCTTTAGGAAGTAGAATAAAAAATGCTATTAAAGATACATGGCGTAAAAGATTTATCCAAGAAAGAATGAATGCATATGAAATAGATGCAGCGATTTTAATGCACCCAAGAGTTTGGGAAGCTTCAGGTCATGTAGCAAGTTTTTCAGATCCCCTAATAGATTGTAAAAAATGTAAAATGAGACATAGAGTTGATAATTTAATTGATGATTTTGATCCTAATGCTCATGCAGATGGTATGAGTGAAGAAGAAATGATGGATTATATAAAGACTCATAAAGTACCTTGTCCAAACTGTGGTGGTACTGATTATACTGATATTAGAGAATTTAACTTAATGTTTGAAACTAAAAGAGGAGTAACAAATGATAGTAAAAATACTATTTATTTAAGACCTGAAAATGCTCAAGGTGAGTATGTTAATTTCTTAAATGTACAAAGAACAATGCGTGCAAAACTCCCATTTAGTATTGGACAAATTGGTAAAGCTTTTAGAAATGAAATAACTCCTGGTAATTTTACTTTTAGAACTATTGAATTTGAACAAATGGAATATCAAACTTTCTGTAAAGAAGGAGAAGATAGTGAATTATATAAATATTTTAAAGAATATGCTAAAAAATATTTTATGGATTTAGG
>CASDWO010000032.1 GCA_949284575.1 uncultured bacterium | reverse complement strand
ATAACTGGAAAGTCTTATAGAACTAAAGATATATTAGTAGATTCGTCTGATTCTAGTGATTAGATTATGCTAATATAAAAATGTAGTTTTTCCTGCATATTTATTTTAGCCAAAAACTACATTTTTATCTTGACATTATCAGATATAATTATTACTACATAATAAGAAAGGATTGTAGTAATGAAAAAAAGAAGTAAAAAGGAAGAAAAACAATTGCAGGAAGAAATACAAAAATATGCAAATGAACCTAGGAGTATAAGAAGAAAAAAAGAAAGGGAATTAAAGAAAGAATATAAAGATAAAGATATTACAATTAAATCAGGTAAGAAGTTTACTAAATCTAAAGAACCCCTTACTAGAAAACAAAGAAGGATATTACTAAAAGATAAAAATCTATTAAAGGAAGTTTTAAAGATAATTAGAAAATATTTTCCACAATTAGAAAACTTATTTAGTAAATTAACTGATAAAAGACATAAAAGTTATATTACTTATAAGATGAGAACTATTATAATGACTAGATTATTATCTTTAATTTGTGGTATTACTACTATGAAAGGTATTAATCAAAATTTTAATACTGATGAAACTATTAAAAATTTATCTTCTATCTGTAATCAAGAACTTAAAGAAGTTCCTGATTGGCAAACTATTCAAGATGTTATTGAAACTCTTTCTATTGAAGAAATAGAAGATATTAGGAAATATATGGTAAAAGCTTTACTCAGAAGTAAAATGTTTGATAGATTTAGATATAAAGGTGCTATTCAAGTATTAGTAGATGCTACTGGTCTATCTAGCCATGATTATAACTTAAATGGTAATTGTATTTCTAGAACTAAAAATGGTGTTACTAAATACTATAAATATGTCTTAGAAGCTAAACTTGTTTTTGGTAATATTGTTATTAGCATTGACTCTGAATGGATAGAAAATAAAGAATTGAATAGCGAGAATGAGAAACAAGACTGTGAAGTTAATGCCTTTAAAAGAATGGCTCCAAGACTTAAGAAAAATTATCCAAAAATGAAATTTATTATTACGGGGGATGCTTTATATGCTACTACTCCTATGATTGACATTTGTAAAGATAATAAGTGGTATTATATATTTAACCTTAAGAAAGATAGACTTAAAAATGTATATGAACAATTTATGGATAATATTAACTACTTTAACGAAACTAATAAAGAAAACTATTATTTATCTAAAAATATAGAGTTTAATGATAATTCTTTTGACGTGTTTAAATATATAGAAGTCACTGATAATAAGACTACTACTTTTCATTATATTAGTAATCTTAATGTTAAAGATAGTAATATAGAAGAAATTGTTAATATGGGTAGACGTAGATGGAAGATAGAAAATGAAGGCTTTAATCAACAAAAAAATGGGACTTTCTGTATTTCCCATATAAGTAGTAGACATACTGTTGGTTTAAAGGTTCAATATTATTTAATACAGATTGCCCATATTATAAGACAACTATTAGAATATGGTTCTATTATAATAAAAGAGATTAGTGGAATAACAAAAAAAGAAGTAAGCTCTCAAATTTCCACCATGCTTACTTCTAACAAAATCTCAAATTTTAATTGTTTAGATTTAAATTTTCAATTAAGATTTGATGATTAAAGTGTAACATATTTCAGGTGGGTTTGAAAACTAGTGGTGGAAATTTTTACAGTGTATTTGACACTTCTTTTTGCGTGGTAGATTTATGCGAAGAAAAAGATTTATGTTATTTTATCTTACTTTACACATAAATCTTTTCTTTTTTAATTAAATTTGCTCTTTTTTACTGACATAGATTATATTGGTGATATAATGAATAAAATCGATTATGAGTTTTATAGTCTAATTAAGAAGTTTGAGTTAATGAGTAAAGAGGAAGTCTATTTAAATATTAAGAATAGATATCTAGGGCTTAATGAAGAATTAAGAGGTAATATTGAAACTTTTCTTAATAGTTTTAACTATTGGGGAAAGTTAGATTATATTAATAATGACTTTGAAGAGATTGAAATGATAGTTAATTTCCTAAAGAATAATTTAACTGATTTAGTAGTATTTTATCAAAACTTAAAAGATTATAAATCTAAAAAAATATTACTAGCTATACTTAGAAACTACTATTACTATGACTTTACAATGTTGAATGAAGTAGTAGATACTTGTTATAAACATTATTTTGATCCTGATTTAGTTAAAACTACTAAAGATAGTGTTTTTGTAGATGTTGGTAGTTATATAGGAGATAGTGTAGATGACTTTCTAGATACTTATTTAGAAGAATATAAAAAAATTTATTGTTATGAAGTTACTGATACATCACTTGCAATTTTAAAAGATAAGTTTATCTTTAATGATGATATTATTATAAAAAATAAAGCTTTATATAATAAAAATACTACTTTAAGCCTTAATACTAGTCATATTGATAATTCTGCTAATACAATTACTGAAGATAACGGTAATATTAAAGCAGTTAGTTTAGATGAAGATATAAAAGAAAAAATAGATATTATTAAAATGGATATTGAAGGAGCAGAATTTAAAGCTTTAGAAGGAGCAAGGAAACATATTGAAAATGATTCACCTACTCTATTAATATCTATTTATCATGGATTTGATGATTTAATTAGAATTCCTAAATTAATTAAGAGTTTTAATAAAAATTATAACTTTTATTTAAGATATTATGGTGGTAATGTCTTCCCTACAGAGATTGTTTTAATATGCAAGAAGAAAACGAAAAGTTAATTCGTTTTCTTTTTTGTAAAGAAAGTGTCTTTTTACTCTTTATTTCTTGTTAAAAATTAATACTGTGCTAAAATTAAAGATAGGAAGGTGATAATTAGTGAATAATACAAAAATGTTAGAAGAAATTAGAGAAGTTACAGCTTTAGAAAACTGTATAGAAAAAAATAAAGATGTAATACCTACTATTGCTAGAGAGATTAAAGAATTTAATCCTAAAAACTTTATGATCGTTGCAAGAGGTACATCTACTCATGGAGGTTTATTTGGTAAGTTTTTCTTAGAACTTCATTATAAGAAACCAGTTGAAATGGCAGATCCATCTATATTTACTGTTTATGATAGTAATATGGATTTATCAAATACTTGTGTAATTGCTATTTCTCAGTCTGGTAAGGGATATGATGTTAGTACTGTTTTAAAGAAAGCTAAGGAAAGCGGTGCTTATACTTTTGCAATTACTAATAATCCTGATTCATTAGTAGCTAAAGCTACAGATAAACATATCTTTAATGAAATTGGTGAAAGTAATGCAGGGGCTGCTACTAAAGGATATACTACTACTTTATATATCTTAACTAAGTTAGCACTTTGCTTAAGTGGTGAAGAAAATAGTTTTGATGATAATAAATATATAGAAGCTGTTAAGAAAGGTTTAGATTTATATGAAGATGTTAAACCTATGGCTAAAGAATTATCATCTATGGAAGCAGGTTTTTCTATCGCTAGAGGTTATAGTTATTCTCTTGCAAAAGAATTTGCTTTAAAAGTAATGGAAACTCTTCTAGTTCCAATTACTCCTTATAAAGCTAGTGAATTCTGTCATGGTCCACTTGCCTCAACTAGTCCTAAAACACCTATAGTTTTATTTGCAGTAGATGATAAAACAAATCCTGACATTAAAAGAGTTATTACTTATCTAAAAGATACAAAAGCTAAGACTTATGTAGTTACTAATGATAAGGAAATTGCTGATCTAGCAGATATGTCTATTATGATAGATGAAAAGGAAAGTATTTATGCTTTCTATCAAGCAGTTATAGTATTACAACTATTATCTTGTGAGATGGCTTTCTTAAAAGGAACATATCAAGATCATGTACCTGTATTAAATGGAAGAACTAATACATTTTAGAAAAAAAAGTGAAGACAACTCAATCTTCACTTTTTTTATCATCTATCTTTTCATTCTCATCATCAAATTCACTTAATTCTTCATAATCATCAGTAGAATAACTAAAACTCCTTCTTAAATAACTGTGTCCTCCATCAACACTACAACGCCCACATTTACATGTCACATAATCATGAGTATATTTAGATTCTATAATATCACCACAGTTTTTACATCTTATAACGTTTCTTATTATTTTTTTTCATTTAAATACCTTCACTACTTGTTTCTTCTTTAGTAATAACTTTTTCTAAAGGTATAACTGACTTAATAGAGGCATCTTTACAAGATGTTTTTAACTCTTTTATACTCATCTTATCTAATTTCATAGAAGTATCAATTAGTCCTCCTAAGTTAATTCCTGTTACTACTTCATAACTACTATTAGTAAAAGCTAATTTACTTGTTACTTTAAATGGTGTTCCTCCCATTAAATCACAAACAAATAGAATCTCACTATCTTTATTATCGCTAATTATCTTATTAAATTTACTTTCTAAAGACTGATCATTATCATCTGATAGAAAGTCTACGGCAAAGATATTATCTTTTGCACCTGCTATCATTGTTAGGGAACTTAGAATTCCACTAGCAAAATTATTATGTCCTGTTATTATTATAATTTGTTTCATAAAACACTACCTTTCTAAATAAATTATAGCATTTTTATAGCAAAAGAAAAAGCCTTTAAGGCTATTTTCTAAAGTATTCCAAAGAATGATAATACAATTGCAGCTATTATGATACCTACTATTAATACTGTAGTATTTACTTTCTTTCTTAATAAGAAGTAAATTAAGAAAGTAAAAGCAAATGGTAATAAATTAGGTATAATTTTATCTAAGAAATCTGTTTGTAAGCTAATAGTCGCATCATTTCCTACATCAATAGTAGGCTTTAATGCTAATGATACATAGCTTGCAATTAAACCACCTAATATAGTAACACCTAATACTGAGGCAGCATTACTAACTTTTTTAGTATTTTCTTGCATTTTATCTAAAGCTGCTGTACCTGTTTTATAACCTATTTTTGCAAGTGGAAAACGAAGCAAGAAAGCTATAAAGAATACAATAAAGAATAAAATTGGTCCTAATACATTACCTTGACTAGAAAGTGAAGCACAAATTCCTGCCATAATTGGTAATAATGTAAACCAAAATAGAGCATCTCCAATTCCTGCTAAAGGTCCAAATAAAGATATTTTTATCTTTTTAACAGTTTCAGGATCTTCTCCACCTTCATATAAAGATAACAATAAGCCTTGTAAATAAGGTAATAAAGTATTATGTGTATTAATGAATTCTAGATTGTCATGTAATGCTTTTTGTAAAGTTTTAGAATCATTTTTATAGATTTTCTTTAAAGCAGGTCCCATTCCGGCAGTAAAACCTATGCTTTGCATTCTTTCATAATTGAAACAAGATTGATTTAAAACTGAAAGTATAGCTACTTCATTTAAATTAGAATCAGTTATAACTCTTTTTCTTTTTTTAGATGCCACTTTCTTCGCCTCCATTTCCTGAAGATGCAAGTGCGATTTCTTTATCACCACTTCTATAATACTCCATTAATGCAAATGCTAGACCCATAATTGCTACAGGTAAAACATTGTCAATTTGAATAAATGTTGCAAATAAGAATCCTGCTAATAAATAAGGAACATATTTTGCTTTTAAAGTTACACGAAGTAACATTGCAAATCCAACAGCAGGAAGTAATCCTCCAGCTACTTGGAAGCCATTAATTAACCATTCTGGCATTGCTTCTACTAAAACTCTTAATGGTTCTTGAGCAGCATACACTGATAGGAATGTTAATACTCCGACTATAATACTGTATATAACAATACCATAGAAACATAATTTCAATAATCCTTTAACATTTCCATCTTTAGCATAACGGTCTGCAGGGCCATTAAATGCTGTAAAAGCCGTATTTATAACTGTTGATACAAATTGTAATAATACTCCAAATGGGTATGCTAAAGCTAAACTAGTCGCTACATTATTTCCTGTAATGTGAGCAAATACTACAGTCATAACACTAGTAAGTAATGCTTCAGGAACAGATGCTCCTCCAATTGGTGCTATACCTGTAAAAGCAAGCTCTACCATACCACCAGCAATTAACCCTGTATTTAAATCACCTAGAATTGCACCTACAATAGGACAAACAATAATTGGCCTAAAGATAAATAATGCTTCTAGATGTCTGTCAATAGCAATAATCATAACTACTATAGAAATGATTATTCCTTGCAATAATGTAATTTCCATAATTTAATTCTCCTCCTTAAAATTCTTCTTTTGGTGAGTCAGGTGTATCCTGAATATAAATTTTATCAACATGTTTTTTGATATAATTTAAATCGTCCATATCTTCTTTACTTACAGCAACTTTATCAGTAAGTTTTTTCTCACCTTCATCATAATATAAATTGCCAATATCTACCTCCTTTATCTTAACACCTCCTTCAATTACTCTCCTTAAATCTTTAGGAGTTTGACATATTAATAAAATGTGTTGATTACTTGATGCTTTATCTATAATATTAATTGTCTTCTCTATAGAAAAAAATCTTGTATCATAGCCAAGTGATGATGCTGCCATTCTCATAACACTTTGCTCTATTTCACTTTCTGCAGTCTCATCATCTGCTACGACAATAAGGTTAGCTCCTACTGCCCCTGCCCATAGACATACTATTTGTCCATGAATTAATCTGTTATCAATTCTTGCTAATAAAATATTATTGTCTTTCATATTATCTCCTCCTTAATAATATTTACCATATATCTTTCTAGCTTCGCTATCTAAGTATGCTTCTATTTCTTTAGCTGTTTTTAAGGTTAGTACTTTATTAGCGATAGCTTCAGCTTCTTTAGAATCTATCATAGATATTAGTTTCTTAACTTTTAATACCATGCTAGCATTAACACTAAACTCATGAAGTCCTAAACCTACTAAAAGGATAATTGCTAGAGGATCTGCGGCCATTTCTCCACACATACCAACAAATTTATCTTTTTTACCAATAGATGAATCTATTGTCTTTTTGATAAGTCTAATAACTCCTGGGTTATAAAAACTATATAGATTACTAACTGTAGGATTTAATCTATCAACTGCAACAGTATACTGGATTAAATCATTAGTACCAATACTAAAGAAATCAACTTCATCTATTAAGATATCACTAATAACTGCTGCACTTGGAACTTCGATCATAATACCTACTTTAATATTTTTATTAAATGGTATATTCTTACTAGCTAGTTCTCTTTTCGCTTCATCTAGTATCTCATTAGCTTTATATACTTCTTCAAGTGATGAAATCATTGGATACATTATCATGACGTTACCATAGTGACTTGCTCTTAAAATTGCTCTTAAACTTACTTTAAAAAACTCTTTATTATCTAAACAATATCTTATCGCTCTATATCCTAAGAAAGGATTTTGTTCAGTTCCAATATCTATATAAGGACATTTCTTATCGCCACCGATATCAAGAGTTCTAATAATTAATGGTTTACCATTAAGTTTTTCTGCAAATGTTTTATAAACATTAAATAAGTAATCTTCTTCAGGAGCAGTACTTCTATTTAAGAATAGGAACTCTGTTCTAAATAGTCCTATTCCATCAGAATTCACTTCAAGAAGTTTATCAAGTTCTGATAAGTCTCCTGCATTTGCAGTTATTTCTAAGCTTTTATTATCTTTAGTTAAAGACTCTTTATCTTTCATTTCTTGTAATGATGCTTTAAGTAATTCCTCTTTTTTTATTTTCTCTTTAATAACATTAATATTAGTATCTGTTAGATTATTTTCAATATAACCTTCATTACCATTTACATAAATTAATTCTCCATCATTTAAAGTTTTACTAACTTCTTTTATACCAAATACTGAAGGAATTCCTAAGGTTCCTGCAAGTATTGCTACATGGCTAGTTTTACCACCTATTTCTGAGACAATACCTTTTACATATTGCAAATGATTAGAAAGTAAAACTGATGGTGGAATTTCTTCTGATACTAAGATTGTATCTTCAGTTAAGGTACTTAAATCTACTTCTTTAATACCTAAAGCTTTTCTAATAAGTTTATTAGTAACATCTTCTATATCTTTACTTCTCTCTTTTAAATAAGCATTATCTATTAATGATAACTCTTCTGCTTTTCTTTTCATTACTTCAGTAATAGCAGTTAATTTATCACATTTTTCTTTATCTATTACTTCTTCCATAGAAGTTATCAAAGATTTAGAGTTTAAAAGAATCTTATAAAAATTACATAACTGTTTTATATCATCTGATACAGCATTTATTTCTAATTGTTCATAATCTTTAACAACATTATCTAAAACTTCTTTTAATTCTTCTTTTTCTTTTTTTAATTCTTCTAAAGTTTCAAGTTTTTTTGCTTTTAACTCTGGTATTTTAGTATTTATTATATAGACTTTACCTAAAGCTAGACCATTACCTACTTTATTACCTAAGTACTTCATCTATTCTTCACCTTTTTCAATATATTCACATATTGCATCTAGTGCTTTTTGTTCATCGCTTCCATCTACTTCAACAGTTAATTTATCACCACAATTTATATTTCCCATCATAACTTCTAGTATTTCTTTAGCGTTAATACTATTACCATTATGAATAACTTTTATATCAGAGTTAAATGTAAGAGCAAGTTCTACTAAAAGACTTCCTGGTCTTGCATGTAATCCTGATACACTTTTTACAACTACATCTTTTTTTACCATAACTTCACCTATCCTTCATCTTGTATTTTATCTTATAAAGTAATAATAGCATAGATAAGTTCAATTTACAAATCATTTTAAATTTTAGAAGTAAAATTAAGTAAAGGACAAATAAAACAAACAAGTTTGTTTTTACCCTGTCGTTGCCTTCAAGGATTCCTACTTCATTGATAAGGTATCCCTTATTCTCCATAGGCTTAAATTCCGATAGTCGCTACCGTACTAATTTGATTTTCTTATTTAATTGT
>CASDWO010000031.1 GCA_949284575.1 uncultured bacterium | reverse complement strand
TCTATTATGTTTGATGGTAGAATTTAGTTCTTTGAAAATTAAGTTTAGTATGTTATTATTTAAATAACAAAAGAAGTAAGAATTTACACTTACTTCTAATCATGGAGATATCTCATTTACACAGATTTCCTTACACACTCTTTTGAATAAAGTGACATAAAATTATTGTTACTTTTTCATCTTTTTGTTATTATCATTTAAAGTTAATTAACTACTTCTAAACCTAGTAATTCTATTTTATTTGATAAAAGTTCTTTGTTATTATCTATATCTTTTGATAAATCAGTAGATAAATATTTCTTTAAATCGTCCGGAAATACAGTTACTACAGACTTTCTGCCACTTAATACACTGGCTAAAAAGTTTGCACCCGAAGAAATTCCTACTCCTAATCCTAATTTACTTGCTAATATTCTACTCATATTAATAGCATCTAAATCATTAATGCTAATAACTTTATCTATTAAATTAAAGTCAACAAGTTTAGGAATAAACTCATCCCCTATTCCTTCAATTTTATGATCACCTATAATTTTACTACCACTTAAAAGAGGCATTTTATCAGGTTCTAAAGCAATGATTTTAATATTTTTATTATATTCTTTTAATCTTTTAGCAACACCCATTAAAGTTCCACCTGTTCCTATACCGCTAACAAATGTATCTATTTTCTCTATTTGATCTAGTATTTCTTTAGCAGTAGTTAAATAATGAGTTTCTATGTTTAAGGAATTTTCAAATTGTCTTGGTAAAAATCCATTTATTTTTGAAGCAAATTCTTCACTTCTTTTAATCGCTTCCTTAAATCCTCCTTCTTCTTTACTAACTAAATATACATTAGCACTGTATAGTTTCATTATCTTTATTCTCTCTTCACTTACCCAATCTGGCATAAAAATATGAACTGGATGAGAAAAATAAGCTCCTAAAGCGGCAAAAGAAATACCTGTATTACCACTTGTCGCTTCTACTATCGCTTGGTTTTCTTTTAGAATATTTTCTTCCTTTGATTTTTTTATTATATAATAAGCAAGACGGTCTTTGATACTACCTGTATAATTGTAATACTCTAATTTGGCATAGACATAAGCTTCCCTATTCTCGTAACGATACTTTATCTTAATCATAGGTGTATTACCAATTAACTTGTTTAAATTTTCAAACATAAAAGCACCTCCTATAATTATTTTATACGATAATCATAAAAAGTGCTAAATTATATTTTGTCTAATAATTTATTTTCATTATTCATTAAAAAACATCACTAGATTAAGTTTCTAATGACGTTTTATGTTGTATTAATGTAATAGTATATGCAAGTTTACAGATTTATTAATATAACTTCTTTACATAATCATGATATGGTTCAAATGATACGTACTCTTTACCATTATCTTTTATAAAATAACCAAATCTTCCTCTTACTTTAACAGGCTTATCTAATGCTTTAAAATCCAAATTTTTAGAATCATTTGCACTAGCATTTTCACTTAATGATACTGTTATATGAGGAACTTTTAATTTGTTATTAGTATCATAATTAATATAATATTCATTTAATTCTTCAGGTAGTGTTATCATAAAAGCACTATTTTTATTATCATTTCCATATCCTATTAAATAAATATCAAAATACTCTCCTACTAAATTATTAAATATTTCTTTTTCAGTAGGATGATATTTAAAAGTACAATGTAGTTTGTCATTAACTAATCCTAAATTTTTCTTTTCAAGGGAAAATATTTTCTTCTCCTCTTCTTCATCAAAAAATATTCCTTCATAACTTAACATTATATCACCTTGTATAATATAATCAGTTCTTATTTAAAGGAACTGAATGTATTATATCCTTTCTTTTAATTTTTTAAATTTTTGATATAATATGTTCCGACACTGTGGACTTTTCTGATTCACCTTATAGCTTTGACTAT
>CASDWO010000030.1 GCA_949284575.1 uncultured bacterium | reverse complement strand
TTGATATATTTATTATCTCATAAAATCACAAAAAAGACGAGACATTTTTGGATTGCAGTTATATCTCGTCTTATTAAGTATATCATACTTTTTTACTTTTTTGCCAATTAATTATTTATTTGTTTATGGCTGAGTAGTAACGAATTGTAGCGATTGCTACTTTTTTTCTTTCTAAGAGGGTTGCTTTATTTCTATACTTTGGGGTATAATTTAAAAAGATAGGAGTGGAATTTAGGATGTTTGATAAAATAATTTATATTAGTGATCAAGGTGCTAATATTAAACTAAAAGAAGATGCTGAAATAGCAATTAATTTAATGAATTTACATTTAATCTTTGAAGATAGTGATAAGACAATTTTAGGAGAAGTAGATGACTTAGAAGATGGTATTGTAAAAGCAAGATTCTTAGGAGAAATAACTAATGGACGTTTAGTTGGAGGAGTTTTAAGAAAACCATCATTAGATGCTAAAATAAGAGTAATTAAACAAGAAGAAATTCCAATGATAGTAGGAGAAGATAAAGCAGGAAATATGCCATTTGGAGTTAGTCCTTATTATAATGATTTTCCAGTATATTTAGATGTTAATAATTTCTTTAGTAATCACTTTGCTATTTTTGGTAATAGTGGTAGTGGTAAATCTTGTGGTATTTCAAGGATAATGCAAAATATGTTTGAAGATGAGAGACTTTTTCCATATAAGTCAAATATTTTGTTATTTGATTCTTCAGGTGAGTATTATAATGCTTTTAAAGATTTAAATAAAATAAATCCTAATTATAATTATCGTTTTATTACTACTAATGAAACAGAAAATAGAGGAGAACCATTACGTCTACCAATTTTCTTACTTAATGAAAATGATCTTGCTCTTTTATTACAAGCAACAGAACATTCACAATTACCAATTATTGAGAGAATGTTAAAACTAGCGAGAATTTTTGCAAGTACAGGAGTAGATGCTAATAAATATAAGAATCATTTAATTGCTAAAGCAATTATGACTATTTTATATACTAATCAAACATCTCCTAATAAACGAAATGAAGCTTTTTCTATTTTAAATAGTTGTTCTACTAATGAATTTAATTTAGAGGCACCAGTTCAAGGAATTGGATATGTTAGAAAGTTTAGAGAGTGTTTCTTAATAGATTCGCATGGACAATTTTCTGAAAGTGTTTTATTAACAGAATATGTTTCAAGTTTTATTAATGATGAGTATGATAATTATGAGCCTTCTAAGAATTGTTATTATACTTTAGAAGACTTAGAGAAGGCTTTAAACTTTACTTTAATTAGTGAAGGTTGGTTAAGAAATGAAAATACTTATGGAGATGCTGTTACTTTAAAAGTTAGATTACATTCTTTGATTACTTCTTTTAATGCTAATTATTTTAAATGGGAAAGTGGTAGTTATATTTCTTTAGAGAAATATTTATCGGATTTAATGATAAGTAATGGTAAAAAGTATCAATTAGTAAATATTAATTTAGATGATGTTGATGATGATTTTGCTAAAGTAATAACAAAAATTTATTCAAGACTTTTATTTGAGTTTACTAAAGGATTAAAGAATAGAGCTAGTATACCATTTCATATTTTTGTAGAAGAAGCTCATCGTTATATTCAAAATGATAAAGATAGATTTTTAATTGGTTATAATATTTTTGAACGTATTGCTAAAGAAGGACGTAAATATGGTTTAATATTAGGATTAATTACGCAAAGACCTGTGGAGATGTCCGATACAGTTATTTCTCAATGTTCTAATTTCTTAATATTTAAGATGAACCATCCTGTTGATGTTGATTATATTAGAAAAATGGTACCTAATATTTCTGATGAAATTGTGGAAAAACAAAAGAGTTTACAATCAGGTACTTGTCTTGCTTTTGGTAGTGCTTTTAAGATTCCTTTAATTGTTAAATTAAAAATGCCAAATCCAATGCCTCTTAGTGGTAACTGTGATGTTGTTACTATTTGGGATGGTCATAATCAAGCTTCTAATACTAATAGTAGTGTTAGTATGGGACAAAGTGTTAATCAAGTAAATAATCAAGCTATACCTACTAGTAGTCAAGATGTTAATGAGTCTTTTAATAATACTTTTATAAGTAATACTAATCAAGGAGAGAGTCCTGTTCAAGATTTGAGTATTAAACAAGATGTTCCTAGTAGTGAACCTTTAAATGAAAGTTCTGTTAATACTTTTATTAATAATACTAATCAAGGAGAAAGTCCTAGTCAAGATTTAAATATTAAACAAGATAATTCTAATAATATAGATACAGGTTTAATTGATAAAAATATTGGTATTTCCCCTAATTTAAATTCTATTCCTAATAATGATTTCTTTGGAGTTAATGAAAGTGTTTCTAATACTCTTAATGCTTCTTTAGATAATAATAAGCAACAAACAGAAGAGAATACTATTAGTCCTATTCCAGAACTTGATTTTAATAATTTAAATAATTAAGTACTTATTGTAAAAGTACTTTTTCTTTGCTATAATTTAAACTAGGAATAGGAAGGAAGGTAAGATTTATGAATTTAAGAAAAATATTTACTAGTCGTAAGCTTTTATCAATCCTTCATAATATTTTAAATAATGATACAATAGAAAAAAAACATCTTAAAATAAATAAAGAGGAGATAACTTCTTATAATCAGTATACTTTATTTATTGTTATAGAATTTACGGTTAAATATAGTATTATTATTAATAGAGATGATTATATTGATTATTATTTAGATGAGTTAGAGAAAATATTAAATACTTATAATTCTCATAGAGAGTTAGTTATAGCGTTAAATAAGCTTATAATAGATCTTTGCTTTACTATTTTAAATATTACTGATAGAAATTCTAGTAAAAGTGAACGTTTAGTTTTAGATTATATTTATGATAAATATATTGTTAATGGTTATTGTTTTCATAGTTTCCCTTCTTCTTTTAAAGATAGTGTAGAAGAAAAAGGACTTAGTATTAATGTTGATTATAAAGAAAGAGCGATTTTAAAGAAAATTAATTATATTTTTAGTAATCATAATTATAAAAATATTATTCCTAAAGATTTAAATAGTAAAGTAGAAGCGATATGTATAACTGATTCTATAGCTATGGCTTATTATTATGCTATTAGAAGTCCTTATTATATGGCAGTTATTACTTCTCTTAGTAATTATTATCAAAATGTTTCAGGATATGATGAAGAGGCTTTTTATCGTAAAGATTATGATGGATGTAAGAACAATTTAAGTATGTTATGTGAACATTTAAAAATGACTGTTAAAGAGAAAGATACAATCTTGAAATCTTTTGATAAAGAGTGGAAGAGTCTTGATTTAAGTAATGCTTTTCCTTGTATTGCCTTTATTAAAAGAAGTGATTTAGCAAAGGATTCTTTAGATAATATAGATTATATAAGATCTTTAATAGGAAAAGAGAAACTTGAAGTTTTAGTTTCAAAGATTATGGATAGTAGATATTCTATTATTAAGAGATATACTAATATTAGTTCTTTATTTATAAAAATTGTTACATTACCTAGTTATCAAGAAATAAAAGAAGAACGTGTAAAAGATAATAATAGTATTATGGTATTAGATAGTCCTAAAGTTAAAGTTGAACCTAGAAAAGAAATGCCTCTTAAATATAGTTATGGAAGAGCTTCAATATTAGCTTTGACGGGGTTATTTTTAATTACTTTAGGAATGACACTTAGTATTATTTTAAAAGCTTTAGGAGGTTAAGGATGAAAGATATTAGAATTGTATTTATGGGAACTCCTTCATTTGCAGTACCCATTTTTAAGGCTTTAGCAGATAAATATAATGTTGTTTTAGTAGTTACACAACCTGATAAGAAAGTAGGGAGAAAACAGATACTTACACCTACACCAATAAAAGAAGCGAGTGCTTTATATAATATAAAGGTATTACAACCTGTTAGAATAAAAGATGAATATGAAAAGATTTTAGAGTATAAACCTGATATGATAGTAACTTGTGCTTATGGGCAAATTCTTCCTAAGGAGTTACTTAATTATCCTAAATATAAATGTATTAATGTTCATGCTTCTCTTTTACCTAAATTAAGAGGGGGGGCACCTATTCATCATGCAATTATGGATGGTTATAAGAAAACAGGTGTTACTATTATGTATATGGATGAAAAAATGGATGCAGGGGATATTTTGAGTATTAAAGAAACAGATATTACTAATAATGATACTTTAGGAACTTTACAAGAAAGACTTAGTGAAATGGGTAAGGATTTATTAATAGATACTTTACCTAAAATAATAGATGGTTCTATTAAGCCAATTAAACAAGATGAAAGTGCTGTTACTTATGGTTATAATATTACTAAAGAAGATGAAAAAATAGATTTTAATAAGACTAGTGAAGAGATTTATAATAAAGTAAGAGCTTTAAATCCTAGTCCAGGAGCATATACTATATTTAAGGGAAAAAGAATGAAAGTTTATGATTTAAGACTTAGTGATAGATATTATAGTAAGACTCATCCTGGTACTATTGTGGGGTTTGAAGATGATGGTATTAGGGTAGTTACTAAAGATAGTGAAGTTATATTAACAGATATTGCTATTGAAGGTAAGAAAAGATGTTTAGTTAAGGACTATTTAAATGGTGTTGATAAAAAAAGTTTATTAGGAGTAGTATTAGAGTGAAAGAAGAAAAGAAAAAGGATAAGAAAAAGAAATCATTTTTAGAAAATATAAAAAAGTTAAGTAATAGTAAAAGAGGAAGAGCTATTCTTTTCTTTATCTTTTATTTTGTATTCTTTTTTCTTGTTATTTCCTTATTACAACGTAATCATAGTACTTTAGATAATACTAATAATAAAGAAAATACAGTTAGAGTAGAATATAAATTAGATGGTATTTTAAGTTCTAATTATCATTTTGTAAGAGAAGAAGTTGTTAATGGAGTAGTAACAAACTTTACAGGGGAGAGAGAAGATAATAAGATTGAAGGGTTAATTACAAGAGATAATACCTTTAATAGTTATTTTATTTATGATGATATCTTTTTACTTAGAAATAATGATAAATATGAAATAGCAGATACACTTTATAGTTTTTATAATATTACTTCTTTAGTTAATTTAGAAGAAATATTAAAGAAGGCAATGCTTGTATCTAAAACAGATTATGATGGTGGTAAGAGTATTTATAATTATCAAATAACTACTAATACTTTAGATAATATAATTAATGATACTAATATTGATATAGCAGATATTCCTAATACTATTACTCTTGAGACGGATAGTAATAAAGAAGTAGTAAAGATTACTTATGATCTTTCAAGTTATGCAAGTTATTTCTATCAAAGTCCTAGTAATGTTATAATAACAGAGACATATTCTAATTTTGGAAATGTTAAAGGTTTAGTAGTACCTAATAATAGTTAAGAGGGAGATCTTATGAAAAAAAGAACAAAGATTATTATTATAATTTTAGCAGTAGTAGTGGTATTAATAGGGGTTATTGTTTATATTTCTATAGGAGAACTTAGGGAAGAAGATATTTTAAAACAAGAAGTTGTTAATTTTTCTAATAAAGATTTATTAAATGATGATTTTAGTATTGAAGTTAAGACAACAGGTGATAGAGCTTATATTGAAGAAGCAGTTAAAAAGTATTATTTAGAGTTATCTAATAATATTAAAGTAATAGATTCTTATTTAACTAATAATATCGAGTTACAGAATGTTTTAACATTAGAGAGTTTAATAAATAATAGACCTACTTATGAAGAGAGTTTAAAAATAGTAAGTGAAGCGAAAAATGAAGTGAGTAAAGCTTTAAATAATATAATTAAGTTATGTGATGAAGATACTATTAAAAATTTAATAGATAAGGAAAAGTTAGATGATCCTGATTATTATTATGATTTTTATATGCAACTTATGGGAACTGATAAGGATTTAGAAAAATTAAAAGAAGTTAAGGAAAATATGGAAACCTTAACAAGTGATTTAGAGGAGTTTTTAGATAAAGTAACAGAGATTTTATATTTTCTAGAGAGTAATGATAGTTTAATTACTTATAGTGATACTATTACTTTTGCTAATGATGATCTTTTATTAAGATATCAAACACTAGTTAATGAATTAAGTGAGATTGCAAATAGAATGAATAGTTATAGTAATAATATTTAAAAAGATAAGTTTAAGTTATTTAGTAAACAAAATTGACGGTAATAGATTTTATATGATAAAATTTATGATAGATAAGGTAAGAAAGAAGGTAAAAATATGAGATATGCCAATTTACAAATAGTTACCTGGGGGGGGGTCATTTAACCAGTATCTAAGTAATATAATTACTTTCTTTCATTATGACATAAGAGCAGGGTAGAGATATTCTGTTCTTTTTAGTGTGAGAAAAAATAAGAGGAGAGGTAAGTATGAGTAAGAAAAAAGAAAAAGTTATAATAGGAATTTTAGTAGTTTTATTATTAGTATTAACAGTAGGAGTAAGTTATGCAGCTTTTAATTTTAGTGGTTTAGGATCTAAAGTAAATACAATTACAACAGGTGCGATAAGTATGACTTATGAAGAAACTGAAAATGTCATAAGTCTAGATAAGGCTCTACCTACAACAGATAAAACAGGAAAGACATTAGATGATTATTTTGAGTTTACAGTAAGTGGTAATATAACAGGAGATACTAATATTAATTATGAGATCAGTGCAAAAGCAGAATCTAATAATACTTTTGATGGAGATAATGTTAAATTATATTTAACTAGAGTAACAGAAGATGGTGAAGAAGAAGTAATGGCTCCTGAAATATATAATGAGGAAAGTAATGCTAATAACTTTACAGGACGTCCAACAGGAGAGATGAGTTTATATACAAGTAGTATGAACGCTAGTGAAAGTAATACGTATAGACTTAGAATGTGGGTTGATGAATATTATAATCCACAAGGAGATGGAGGAAATAAAACTTTTAGTGTCAAAGTAAATGTATGTGGAAGAGATAGAGTAGCAGATGAAGTAAGTGATGTGTTACTTGCAAATATACCTGAATCTAATCAATATGATGATGGAGTAGATACTTTCATAACAGGAATTGATCCTAATAATTATATCTGGTATAGTGGTAAATTGTGGAGAGCTGTTAGTGTTAATAATGAAGCCAAAACAACTAAATTAGTGACACAATGGGATATAAGTGCAATTACCTATAATGAAAGTAATAATACTGCTTTTGCAGGAAGTTATATGGAATCTTGGTTAAATGATACAAGCGTTGATGGTTTCCTTGGTAATTTAAGAGAACCTGAGAACTTTATTGTAACAGATGCTAAGTGGGATGCAACAATGGATGATAGACTTTTAGGAAGTATAACAAGACCAAATGGAGAAAGTGTAGTAACAAATGCAGTAGGATTACTTAACGCCTATGAATATCAATCAAGTAGTGGAAATGATGTTTCATTATATAGAAATAGTTATTTAAATAATGACCTTCATTGGTGGACTTTAACTCCAAGGGACACATCTTTTGTGTATTTAGTGTATAGCTCTGGTGATATGAATCTCATAGCTCCATCTGATATTATGGGTGTTAGACCATCCATAAATCTAAAATCTAGCGTTAAAATTGTAGATGGTGATGGAACAGAGAATAACCCATATCGTTTAGAAGGTGACAATGATAAAAATCTATCAGGAACTATGCTTAATGCAAGATACAGTGGAGAATATATAAGATTTGGAACTGGAGAAAATAATTTATATAGAATAGTAAGCCATGAAATAGAAGGATTAACTAAGATAACAAACGCTGAGCCAATAAAAGAAAATGGAGCATTTAAGGAATTAGCATTCGATACTAGTAATACTAATGCAAATTATACGAGTACTAACACCATAGGAACGTTCTTAAATGGAGAATATCTAACGAATTATGTAGGAAGTCCATATATAGATATGATAGAAGAAAGTACTACTTGGTATCTTGGAACAGTAGGAGAAGGAGCAAGTTATAAGTTAGCCAAATATACAGATGAAAATGGAACTGCTATAATCTCAAATACAACACAAGCTAAAGTAGGTTTACTTCGAATGGGAGAATTAATGGCGGGACAATTTAAAAGAAATAGTAATAATACCGATTATTGGTTATTAACACTGTATAGTTCATCTTATGACTGGCGTATAAATGTTAATGTAGAGCCTAGTATTGCTAATTTGTCACGTGCACAAGGTGTTCAACCAACACTAAATCTAAAATCTAGCATCGAGATAACTTCAGGAAAAGGTACTAAATTAGATCCATTTATTTTATCTATTCAATAATCATAAAGAGTAATGATTTTCTTTTCATTACTCTTTTACTTTTAGTGCTCCTTTATCACATCTATTACCCCAGTAGTCAATGATTTGCTTATCTTTTTTGACTACTATTATTTCACAGTGATTAGGACAGCCTTTACATTCTATGCCACTTGTTTCGAAGTTGGCATCTTTTATTTTAAAGTTAAATTCTTTTTTTATACCTGTTTTTCTTGCAAGAATGGCACTTCCTATTGCTCCCATTAAATGACCATTTGGATCTACTATAATATCTTCTTTTAATAGATCTTCAAATGCTTTCTTTACTCCAATATTTTTTGAGACTCCACCTTGGAAGATTATTGGTCCTTCTATCTTTTTACCTTTACCTACATTATTAAGATAATTAGAAGCTACACTGTAACATAGTCCTGCAATTATATCATTTCTTTTATAACCCATTTGTATTTTATGAACTAAGTCAGATTCAGCGAAAACAGTACAACGTGCTGCTATGTTGGTGGGGTTTTTACTAGTTAGAGCTATCTTACCAAAGTCTTCAACATCAAGTCCTAATCTTTTGGCTTGACTCGATAGAAAACTACCGGTACCGGCAGCACAGAGAGTGTTCATAGCATAGTCTATGACAATACCATTATCTAAGAGAATAATTTTGGAGTCTTGTCCTCCTATTTCTAGAATTGTTCTTATATCAGGATACTTTGATAATGTTCCAATAGCATGAGCGGTTATTTCATTTTTAATACTTGTTGCTCCTAACATGGTTCCTATTAATTTTCTAGCTGATCCAGTAGTACCAACTCCTACTATTTTTATATCCTTATTAATTTGTTTTTCTAAATCTGCTAAAACCTTTTTAACTGCTTTAATAGGATTACCTTCTGTCCAAAGATAAGTACTTGCTAAAATATTATTATCATTATCAATTACTACACCTTTAGTAGAAATAGATCCTATATCAATTCCTAGAGTTGCTTCCATCTTTTTCCTCCTTCTTAAGTTTTAATAAATCATAAAAAGCTTCAATTCTCGTAGTTAATCCTTCAATTCCTGTTTGTTCATCAAAAGATAAAAAAATAATTGGCATGTTATTATCTTTAGCGATATTTATTATAATTGGCATAGCGCCTATTTCTGGAGTACATCCTGTTGGTTTTATATGAATAATACCATCATAATGATGTTCTTTTAACCATTTAACACGATAAACATTATCAAGACCATCTGCACCTAATTTATATTTACAATACTTTCTTACTTTAAACTTCATATATTTTTCTATTAGCTTTTTTTGCCATAATAAATAACTTAGATTAGTAAATCTTTTTATTTCAATATTAAAACTTGCTAATAATTTTTCTAATTCATAATTAGCGAAAGGTTCCATTGAAGTATATAATTCACCAATTATTCCTACTTTTAAAGTATTTTTAGGTTTTGCTATTATTACTTTCTTTAGTTTTCTTTTAGCTTTTTGATAAAGTATAGTTAGTTTTATAATACTATTTTCTTTATTTGCTTTATTTATAAATTCCTCTTTAATCTTTTTAAAACTATTTTTTTCTAATTCAAAACCAATTCTTTTTCTAATAAAAATATCTATTTTATCTAAATAATATATATAAAGTAGAGCATTTAAGATCTCTTTAATTAGTTTTCTTCTTGTTAGATAAGGATTTAACTCTAACATTGTATGATACATTTCATTAAATCTTAGATGATCTTTTTCTGCTATTTGATACATTGTAAAATTATAACCTAAATCTTTTAGAATTGTCTCTTGAACTTCAGCATAATATCTATATCTGCAACCCCCTCCTGCTTGAAATAGAATAGTTGCTCCTTGATCTAGAGCTTCAATAAAATTACCTAAATTGTATTTAAAAGGGATACATACAGTATCAGGAGAGTTTTTAGTTCCTAAAGTAATAGTATTCTTAGTTATTTTGGGAATTTCTATTACTTTTAAATGAGTTGTGTTAGTTATTAATTTTTTTAAGGGATTAAAGTAATTTCCTAATTGGGGAAAAGCGATTACTTGTTTCATAAATGAATTCCTCCTTTTAACATATCTAAGAAACTTTCTAATCTTGTAATAACAGCGGTATTATTAGTTAGATCTTCAAAAGTTAAAAGAAGGGTAGGATGTTTTTTTCTTTTTCTAATAATCATTTCATTAGATAAAGAATCTGGTCCACATGGGAAAGCGCTTAAAATAATAGTACCATTTACTCTATCTTTAAAATGGTTAAAAGAAGCGACTAATTCTTTATTCATAGTAAAGTGAATTTTCTTAGAGATTTTGTTACAGTTAAAATCTATTAAGTCTCTTGGTATTTGATAACTATAAATTAAAGAGATATTATTTTTTTTTAGATAGTTAATTATATTTTTTCCTATTAAACTATCTTTTAAAATATAGGGATGTCCTAAGAGAAGGATCTTAGTGTTATTTGTTTTTAAAGTCTCTTTAGCTTTCTTTTCTTCATTCTTATAATAGATATTTTCTATAACTTTAGCTTTTTTATAAGCATTTAAGGATTCTAAGATACTAAAACCTAGTTCTTTACCTATTTTTATAAAACCATTTTTTTCACTTTTATGATGCTTTACATCAATATTATAATTTAATAATTTAATATCAGGAAAAGTATTTCTTACTATATCGTAGATGGCATTGAAATTAGTACAAACTTGTTCAGTTTTTTTTAATGAATAAATACGTGGTACTAAAATATAGTCACATTTATCTTTTAATTCTTCGATATGTCCTAGATATATTTTTAAAGCAAGACATGATTCATCAATACTTTTTTCTTTACCTAGTATTAGAGTTTTAGTGGTAGTATCATTACTTTCTATAATATTTACTTTTAATTCGTTGAAAAATGCTTTCCAAAGGGGACTATAATAGTGATAAAGTAAGCTTTTGGGAAGACCAATTGTCATATAATCAATCCTTTCTTTATACTCTATGTAGGAGAAAATTAATTTATATTTAATTTTTTCGATAATAATAGATAAATTTCGTAGAAATTATTTAATATTAAGTAATTTTTATGTTATAATTAGGAACAGGAGGGAAGAATATGAAAAAAGAAAATATAGAAAAAATAAAAAGTGTAACTATTGTAGTTTTAGTTTTAATAATAGTATTTGGAGCTAGTTATTTTACATCAGAGTTACAAGAATGTGATAATAATGGTAGTAGTACTACTACAGAATCTAATAATGACAGTTCTACTGATACTAGTAGTGATATACCTGAAGATGAACAAGGTGATTTAAATGAAATTGATATTGATGAGTATTTAGATTTAAAAGAAGGAAGTGATGCTTCAATAATTTATATCGCTAGACCTACTTGTCATTATTGTCAACAAATGGAACCAATTGTTAGAAATATTGTTTATGAATATGGTATAAAAGTTAATTATTTGAATACAGATGAATTAGATGATGATGGTTTAGCAGATTTAGTTAAGTCTGATGATTACTTTAGTGAAGGATTTGGTACACCATTATTATTAGTTGTTAAAGATGATAAGATAGTAGATAAATTAGAAGGACTTTCTACTAAAGAAGATACTGTTGATTTCTTTAAAGAACAGGGATTTATTGAAGAGTAGGTGAAATAGTTGAATAATAAAGAAATATTATATAAAAATTTAGCTGCTTTTAAAGAAAAATATGGCATGACTATAGGATGGAGACTTGAAAAGAATGCTCGTATTGTTTTAGAACATTTACATGATGATGAAGTGATAGAGTATGCTTTTTATGCTCAAAAGAATAAGAGCTCTCTTGATATATTAGGAACTGGTGTTGTAGCGGTTACTAATAAAAGATTAGTTATTGGTAGAGATAGAGTGGTTATTGGTTATTTCTTTGATAGTATTACACCTGATATGTTTAATGACTTGAAAGTTAAGAGTGGAATTATTTTTGGAAGAATAGAAATAGATACTGTTAAAGAGAAAGTTATTTTAACAAATATTGATAAAAGAGCACTTACGGAAATTGAAAGAGAAGTAGGTAGTGCAATGTTAGAGATGAGAGATACTATAAGAGTAGAAAATTAGTATCTTTTTCTATAGGAGGATGATTTATGTTGGTATTAGTAACTGGGGGAGCAGGTTTTATTGGTAGTCATACTTGTGTAGAGTTATTAAATAATGGTTATGATGTTATAGTAGTAGATAATTTATCTAATTCTAAAAGAGATGTTATTGATAAAATAGAGAAGATTACTTCTAAAAAAGTAAAATTTTATGAGATTGATCTTTGTGATAAAGAGAAATTAAGGGATGTTTTTAAGAAAGATAGAATCGATGCAGTTATTCATTTTGCAGGATATAAAGCAGTAGGAGAATCTGTTAAGGAACCGTTAAAATATTATAGAAATAATTTAGATTCTACATTAACATTATTAGAAGTTATGAAGGAGTTTTCTTGTCATAATTTAGTGTTTTCAAGTAGTGCTACTGTATATGGAGTACCTAGAAAATTACCTATTAAAGAGGATTTTCCTCTTAAGACTACTAATCCTTATGGTACAACTAAACTTATGATTGAAGAGATTTTAAAAGATGTTAGTAAAGCTGATTTAGAGATGTCTATTATTGTTTTAAGATATTTTAATCCTATTGGAGCTCATGAGAGTGGTTTATTAGGAGAAGATCCTAATGGTATTCCTAATAATTTAATGCCTTATATTTTAAAAGTGGCATTTAATGAATTGCCTGTTTTAAATATCTTTGGTAATGATTATGAGACTAAAGATGGAACAGGAGTTAGAGATTATATTCATGTTGTTGATTTAGCGAAAGGACATATTAAAGCATTAGAGAAAATTACAACTAAGAAAGGTATAGATTATTATAATTTAGGAACAGGTAATGGTTATAGTGTTTTAGATATAGTTAATACTTTTGAAAAAGTTAATAATGTTAAGATTAATAAAAGATTTGTGGCAAGACGAGATGGAGATATCGCTAGTTGTTATGCTGATCCTACTAAAGCTTTTAAGGAACTTGGGTTTAAAGCAGAGTTTGGAATAGAGAAAATGTGTTATGATGCTTATAATTATGTAGTTAAGAATACAAGTAAATAATGGAGAAGATAAAGTGTTAGAAGATGAAATATTTAAAAGATGTAAAGTAAATAAGAATAAGTTAATTACATATGGATTTGTTAAAGAAAATGATATTTATAAATATTCTAAATTAATTATGGATGATACTTTTAGAGTAGATGTTACTATTGATAACAAGGGTAAAGTCTTAGGTAAAGTTTATGATTTGGATGCAGGTTATGAATATACTAATTTTAGACTTGATAATGTTAAGGGAGATTTTGTTAATAGAGTAAAAGATGAGTATCTTAATGTATTAAAATCTATTATGTTAAATTGTTTTACTAAAGAGTATTTTATTTATAAACAATCTAATAGAATTAGTGATTTTATTAAGGAAAAGTATAATGTTTTGCCGGAGTTTTTGTGGGAATCTAATCCTAATTATGGAGTTTTTAGAAATAAAAGTAGTAATAAGTGGTTTGCTGTTATTATGAATATTGATAGAAGTAAACTTGATTCTAATAAGAGTTTAGAAGTTGAAGTATTAAATGTAAAATTAGATGATTTAGTTAATACTTATATAGTTAAAGAAGGTATTTATCCTGCTTATCATATGAGTAAGAAAAGTTGGGTTAGTATTATTTTAGATGATACTCTTGATGATAGTTTGATAATGAAACTTGTAGATATTAGTTATTGTTTATCTAATAGAAAAAAAGAATGGATTATTCCTGCTAATCCAAAGTATTATGATATTGTTAATGCTTTTAATGATAGAGATACTATTACTTGGAGAAAATCACATAATTTTATGATTGATGATATTGTTTATATTTATATTACAGAGCCTTATGCTTATATTATGTTTAAGTGTGTTGTTACTTATTTAGATGAAGAGATTATAAAATTAAAATTAGTAAAAAGATATAATGAAAAGGAATTTACTTTTGAAAGGTTAAAAGCTAATGGAGTTAAGTCTGTTAGAAGTCCAAGGGGAATTACTAGTAAGTAAAGTGAAGAGTTAAATAAATAATATAGATTTATGTAAAAAGTAAATCTATTTTTTTATATATAAGGAAAGTGCGTTTTTTTACAAAAAACGAAAATATGTATTGACGAACATATATTTTATATGGTAAGCTTAAATTACAAAGGGAGGTTTGATATATGAAAATATATAAAGCATATAAATTTAGGTG
>CASDWO010000029.1 GCA_949284575.1 uncultured bacterium | reverse complement strand
TCGTTGGCCCACGATTTTGTTTCACACTTCCTTTAGCCCCAACCTCACGATTGATGCGTTGTGCTTCCCTAACACTTCGTCGATACCTACGCGTGTAGTGGACTTACACCACCTAGTCATATGTCATGCACGGCACACTATTAAAGCATTGATTCAAATTAATCAATGCTTTTCTTATATATTCTTATTCTATTTTCCAATCTATAGGATTTAGACCTTTAGATGTTAAAAAGGTATTAGTCTTAGAAAAAGGTCTACTTCCAAAGAAACCATTATTTGCAGAAAATGGAGATGGGTGGGCAGATTCTATAACATAATGATTTTTATTTGTTATTAGATTTTTCTTAGCTTTGGCAAAATTTCCCCATAAGATAAATACAACAGGAGTCTTTTTTTTATTTAGTATTTCAATAACATGATCAGTAAATTGTTCCCAACCTTTATCTTTATGAGAGGCAGCTTTAGATGCTTCTACTGTTAAAACAGTATTTAGTAAGAGAACACCTTGATCAGCCCAAGGAATTAAACTATTAGCTTTAGGAAAAGGAATACCTAAATCGTTATTTAATTCTTTAAAGATATTTTGTAGACTTGGAGGTTTATTTAAACCATTCTTTACAGAAAAAGATAGTCCTTCTGCTTGATTTACTCCATGGTATGGGTCTTGCCCTAATATTACGACTTTTACATCTTTATATGGAGTATGTCTAAAGGCATTAAAGATCTCATTTTTAGGGGGATATATCGTTTTTTCTTTATATTCTTCATTAACAAAATTAAGAAGAGATTTAAAGTAATCTTTTTGAAATTCTTCTTTTAAATAATTGTCCCAATCATTTCCTATCATTTTATGTTCCTCCTATTTATGATAACTTTCATTATTTCTTATTTTATAAGTACGATATATTTGTTCAAGTAAGATTAATCTAAATAATTGATGAGGAAAAGTTAATTTAGAAAAAGATAGTGTATAATTAGCTTTTCTTTTTATTTCTTCATCTAAACCATAACTACCACCTATTATGAAAGTTAAATTACTATTTTGTAGTTCTAAAGATATTAGTTTTTCTGTTAATTCTTGTGATGTTAATTCATGTCCTAAAATATCTAAAATGATAATATTGTCTGTTTCTTTTAAATGTTTTAATATAAGATTTGCTTCTTCTTTTTTTATTTTTTCAATATCATCATAACTTGAGTCTTTTAATTCTATAATAGTTAACTTAGTATATTTAGATAATCTTTTTTGATATTCATTTATACCATCTATTAAATATTTTTCTTTTATTTTACCTATACATATTAATTTTATCATATTTAACCTCTATCATATCAAGTGCTTGATTTTGTTTTGCTACGACAATTTCAGGATTATATTTGGTTTCTTCTAGAGCTTCTTTAGTGGCTCTATATGCTAATTCTTCTTTATTGTTATGTTCACTTAAATGGGCAAGTATTATGTATTTAGTTTTATCTCCTATTAGTTTACTTAAATAACTAGCTGCTGTTTTATTCGAAAGATGTCCTTCATCACTAATAATTCGTTGTTTTAAATAGTATGGATATGGTCCATCCATTAGCATTTTTTCATCATGATTACTTTCAAAATAGTATATATCTTTATTTGTTAGAAGAGGAAAGTATTTACGGTTTAAATAGCCTGTATCGGTTATATATACTAAAGATGCATCTTCTTCTAAGATAAAGCCTACTGATCCTTTGGCGTCATGAGATGTCTTTATAGTTGTGATTTTTAGATTGTTAATAGTGTGATTTTGTTCTAGTAATACGATTCTTTCTTCATCTATAGGTTCTTTTAATTCTTTTAGAGTTTCACTAGTAGCATATATTTTAAAGTTACTTTTTTTTAAAAGGACTTTTAGACCATTAGTATGATCATTATGAGAATGGGTTAAGAGCAAGGCATCTAAATCATCAATTGTTTGGTTCATTTCTTCTAATTCTTTTGTTAAGCGTTGGTAGGTTATACCAATATCAATTAAAAGGCTAGTAGATGCTGTTTCTATAATCGAACAATTACCTTTAGATCCACTAGCCAATACTTTAATTTTCATTAGAATAAACTCATCGCATTAAGAGAAGATGAACCTCTACTATATGGATAGCCTCGCCATAGTCCAAAGTGAAGATGTGGTCCTGTGGCATAACCACTATCACCCATGGCTCCAATAGTCTCACCAATAGTAACTTCTTGACCTACAGATACATATCTTGCTGAAAGATGAGCATATAAGGTATAGTAGCCGTTATTATGATTAATAATTATATATTCACCATTATCATATTTATAAGTTGAAGCGACAACGATTCCATTATTAGAAGCATAAATTGGAGAACCATAACCCGCTCCTGCTATATCTGTTCCATCATGAAGAGTTCCCCAACGGTAACCATATGGACTACTAATATAATATGGAGTTCTTGTTGGCCATAACCAATAACCTTCTATTTTAGTATTACTACTTAAACCACTATCTGTTCCCCCACCATAATTTGGTTGTTTTGTTCCTTTTACAATAATTCTTTTTATTGGTTCTTTTAAAACTTGGGTAGCACTATTATCAATAACAGCATTTTCTACTTGTCCATTTACTTTTTGCACCTTCGATGTTACAAGTTGTGAACCAACTACTCCTTCTTGGATGGTTTCTTCATATGTTGATAATTTTGTATTATCATATCTTGTTTCTGTTTCATAAGGAATATCTTGAACTGATACTTGATGTTCTACTTCAATTAATCTAAATTGGGGTTTAATGATACTAATAGTAACTTCTTGTCCTGGATATAAAAGACTATTCGCATCACTAAATTCAGGATTTGCTATTAAAAATTCTTCATTAGATAATTTATTATTGAAGGATACATCACTTATTGTATCACCACTTTGAACAGTATATTTTTGATTTTCCTCTAGAGAACCAAATAATAAGTATTTACTTAAATCATCAACATTTTCATAAATAGTTTCATCTGAAGGAATATTTGTTTCTTTCACTGTTACTTTATTTTCAAGATAGATATTTTCAATAATAGTTCCTGTTTTACCAGATTCTATTTCTTTTTGTTCATTATTTAAGTATTTATCATAACTATCACTATCTACAAAAGATCTAATTGTTCGGTCCATGGCTTCTTCAAAAACATTCTTATCAAGAACATATATTTTTTGATCTTTACCTTCAACTGTTTCTCCTTGTTCATTTACTGTATCAATTCCTGCAATAGTTATTTCATAACCTTTAATAGTGAATGGTTCAATATCTTTAATCTTATCATATATTTCTTTAGTAGTAGATATTTCTTCATTATAGGTAATATCTTTAACTATTTCCAAGCTTTCAGGAGCATAAACTTTATCAGCATTATATTTGTCTTTGATAGTTTGTTGTTCATTATCTATATATTGATCTAAAGCTTCTTTATCTTCTATTAGTCCTACTGATTTTCCTGCTAAGTAGACTCGATAAACACTTTGGGGAGAAACTTCTTTATCATTAGGAGTTAAGAAAACTATAATAAAACTTATAATTAAAGTACAGATAATTGTAATAAGAAGTTTTATATTCATATTATACCTCACTTTCATTTTTACTCATGTTTAAGAATGTAGATGTATCTTTTTTAAATAATAATTCAATTGTAGCTTGAGGACCATTACGATGTTTTGCAATTATAAATTCACTGATACTAGTAGCATCACTTTTGGCTTCTTTATTATAGTAATCATCACGATATAAGAAACCAACTAAGTCAGCATCTTGTTCAATTGAACCTGATTCTCTTAAGTCTGATAGCATCGGTCTTTTATCTTCACGTCCTTCAACACTACGAGAAAGTTGGGCTAGAGCAATTACAGGGATATGTAATTCCATAGCTAAAGTTTTAAGACTACGGGAGATATCGGCAACTTCTTGTTGTCTATTAGCACCATAGTTTTTTCCACCTGATATTAATTGTAAGTAGTCAATTATAACTAGATCTAAGCCATCAGTACTAGATGATAAACGTCTACATTTAGCTCTTATTTCACCAATTGTAATACCTGGGGTATCATCTATATATAATTTAGCAGAACTTAGTCTACTTACAGCTTGATCAAATCTTTTCCAATCGTTATTTAACATTTTACCAGTTCTTAATTTATAGCCTTCTATTTGTCCTACAGAGGAAATAATACGATTAGCTAATTGCTCTGCTCCCATTTCAAGGTTAAAGACTGCAACTGTTTTATCAGTATGCGTTGTTACATAGGTTGCTAAGTTTAGAGCAAAAGCTGTTTTTCCCATACCAGGACGTGCTGCTAATATTATCATTTCATTTTCATGAAGACCTGCTGTTAATTTATCAAAATCATACCAACCTGTAGGAATACCTGTTACTTCTCCTTTAGTTTCTGCTAATGTTTGTAAGTCTTTTTCTGTCTTTACTAATACATCTTGTAAAGATTTAAATTCACTAGCTTTTCTATTTTTAGCGATAGTTAGTATTTTACGTTCAGCATTATCTAAGATTTCATTAATACTTTCTTCACTATTATAGCCTGTTGTAGCGATAGATTCGGCTGTTTCTATTAATCTTCTTAGAAGAGATGAATCATATACTTCTTTAATGTAGTATTCAATATTTACAGCAGTAGGAACAAAAGTAGTTATTTCTGTTAGATAAGGAATACCACCTATATCATTTAGATAGCCTAATTTATTTAGCATAGTTGATAAGGTTGTTAAATCAACAGGAGTTTTCTCTTCTTGCAATTCTTTTAAGGCTTTAAAGATTTTAAGGTGACGTTGATCATAAAAATCATTTTCATCTAAGGATTCTAAAGCCATTAAAAGAGCATTATTAGATAAAAAACAAGAACCTAAAACACTTTTTTCAGCATCAAGATTATGAGGTAGTTGTTTTAAGGCCATTTTTAACACCTCCTATTTTATTATGTGAATTTTAAGCTTAGCGGTAACACTTTTATGTAATTCAATATTTATTGTATGAAAGCCAAGGGTTGATAGAGGTGTATCTAGTTTTATTTGTTGTTTAGAAATATTATAACCAAGAGATGCTAATTCTTCTTTTATTTGTTTAATACTGATACTACCATAGACTTTATCACCAAGACCTGTTTTAACTTTAAAAGTTAAAGTTTCTTTTTCTAATTTTGTTTTTAAGTCTTTTGCTTCCATAATTTGTTTTTCTTCTTGTTTTTGATTATTTGCTTGTTCTTTAGCAAGATTTTGAAGGTTAGATTCTGTAGCTTTAATAGCATAACCTTTTTTAATTAAGAAATTTTCAGCGTATCCATCTTTTACTTGCTTAATTTCTCCTTTTTTACCTTGATTTTTTAAATCTTTGATAAAAATAACTTGCATTTTAGTATTCCTCCTTTTTTAAGATCTGTTTTAATTTTGTTTCTACTTTACTAATAGTAGTATCTTCTATTTTAGCAGCACCACTTGTAGAAACGCCGCCTCCTCCTAAAGGTTCTAATATTTTAGAAATGTTATAATTACCAAGACTACGACCACTAATGGCAATAGTATTAGCATTATTTTTAGCGATAACAAAGGAAGCTTCAATGCTATTAAAGAAAAGAAGCGTATCTGCAATTTTAGCTAAATCTTCCCTGCGATAATTAGTATAAGGGCTACCTTTAGCGATAGCAATTTTTTCATCAATAACATCGACATTGGTAATTACTTTTTGTCGTTCTATATATTCTTTTAAATCTTGTTTTAATAAGTATTGAACTTTTTTACTACTAGCACCCATACTAGATAGATAATAAGCAGCATAATAGGTTTCAGAATTAGTTTTTAAAGTAAAGTTATTAGTATCTAAAACAATACCTGATAGTATTAATGTTGCATAATACGGATCTAATCTTATATTATATGTTTCTATTAGATTAGTAATCATTTCACAAGTACTTGATACTTCATTATCTATTATTCTTAAATCAGCATCTATTGATGTTTCTCCTAATTCATGATGATCAAGAATCATAATATTCTCTTTATCAAAATAAGTTAAGGCATCTTTTGCTTGAACTAATTCTTCTTTATTAGTATCAAGAATAATTAAAAGATTTTTTTTAGATCTTAAATATAAATTATCTTCTATATCTTTACTATTTATTATATTTAAGCATCCTTCTAATTCTTGAAATACTTTAGCTACACCGGCTTCATGTTTTTTATCATTTATAATTAGAAAACAATTTTTATTTAGTTTTTCTAAAATAAAATATAAACCTATAGAACTTCCTAAAGCATCTAGATCTAAATCTTTATGTGCCATTATAAAGATAGTCTTTGCTTTTTTTAATTTTTGTCTTATTTCTCTTTTCTTTTCTACTAGCTTCATTTGGCCTCCTTTATTCCTTGATTAATATTATATACTATTTTAGTTTTTTTTTAAAGTCTTAGTAATTAAAAGAGCTTGCTAGTTTTAATATTAGGAAAATATAAATATCTAAAAAAGAATCGTTATTTTAGATTCGATTCTTTTATTAGTCTACATAACCTTCTTTTTTAGTTTCATAGTCTTTACAACTAATATATAGTTTATACTTAATTTTACAGCCATCTTTTCTTCTTATTTTAGCTAGTCCATTACAGTATGATTTATTATCAACGTCTTTCATGTCTTCACGTTTTAAATATCCTTGGGATATTAGATATTCTGATGTTAGAGAACCACTTATAGGGCTACCACAATTTCTTTTATCGCTTATATCAGTAGCATCCATTTCCCATATAAGAGCTTCTTCTAATGCATTTAAAATTTCTTCGTATTTCTTATTATTAAGTTCTTTTTGTCTTTTAGAATTAAAAAGAATGAAGGCTGTAATTATAGTAGTAATAGTTATTAAGATAATAATTATAATTAGAATTTTCTTTTTCATAACAAGACCTGCTTTCCTGCTTTCATTTACTTAAGTCTAACATATTAAATGTTTTTTTAAAAGAAAAAAGTAAATAGTTATTACTATCTACTTTGTATATGGTAATAAAGCAATTGCTCTTGCTCTTTTAATTTCTCTTGCAATATATCTTTGATGACGAGCACAGTTACCAGTAACACGACGTGGTACTATTTTTCCTCTATCATTTATGTATTTTTTTAAAGTATCAACGTCTTTATAATTAACAGTTTTACCAGTACACATTAAGCATACTTTCTTTTTACGGCGACCAAATTCTGCCACTTTTATTCCTCCTTTTTAAAATGGTAATTCATCATCACTTATTTCAATACTAGAACCAAAGTCAGCATATGGATTATCTGAAATATCAGTTCCTTGATTAGATGATGGTTCATTATTGAAGTCATATGGAGTAGGAGAAACATTCATAGATTGGTTATTATCTTGATTCATATGCTGATTAGTATTATTTGATGTATTAGTATTATCTCTTCTTGTACCAATAAATTCAACGTTATCAGCGATTACTTCTGTAACATATCTTTTTTGACCGTTTTGATCATCATATGATCTAACTTGGATACGTCCTTCGATAGCTACTTGACTACCTTGAGATAAATAATTTTTAATACTTTCAGCTTGTCTACGCCATACAACAACATTTATAAAGTCAGCTTCACGTTCTCCAGCTTGATTAGTAAAAGGTCTATTAACAGCTACTGTAAAACTTGCTACAGGAGTGTTATTTCCAGTATATCTTAATTCAGGATCACGAGCTAAGCGACCAATTAAAAAAACTTTATTCATACTTCCTCTTTTCCTAATCATCTACTCTGATGATTAAATGACGTAAAATATTTTCACTAATACGAGCAATACGATCAACTTCATTAATAGCATCATTATTAGCTTCAGGTACTTCAACTACGAATAAGAAATAATAACCATTTTTATATTTCTTTATTTCATAAGCTAATTCTTTTTGACCAATAGCTTTCTCTTCTACCATTTTACACTTATGATTTGTTAAAACTTTTTTTAGATTTTCAGCTTCTTTTTTAATAGCAGCTTCTTCTAAATCTGGTTTAACAATAAACATAATTTCATAGTTAGTCATTAAACACACCTCCTTTTGGACATTAGACCTATTTCTAGGTAAGGAGTATTTTAAATACTCGGTAGTATTATAGCAAAAGAAAAAAGAAAAGTCTATCTTTTTCTTTAGTTTTTTTGATTAATTATGAGACTTAGTGTTAATCTTTAGTATTTATAAATTTATAGCTCTTATTTATTTTTCTTTGTATAACTAATATCTTGAAATTCTTCTACTCTTTTAATAGCATCTTTATCTATTCTATTAACTTCTTTTAGAGTTATACACTTAATTACATCATCATAAAACATTGCATCACTCACTTGATTTTTATTAAGTTCTATATCTTTTTTTACTGTTTTTACATTATCAATATTCTGTTTTAAGGCATCCATTTCAATATCATCAAGTGATTTTGTTAAAGAATTTATTAAATTATTTTTAAATGCTTCTCCTAATTTTCTTAATAATACCTCAGGTTCTATAGATGGGCAATAATTTATTAATGAGTTTATAATTGAAGTATCTCCTTTTAATAATTTGTCTATATAATGTGCAAGGGATGTATGAATATATAAATCATATTCAATTTCATAAACGTCTTTATCTGGAGCATCAAAATATTCTTTTCTGCCTATTCTTCTTTCATGATAATTTCTAATATCTCTTCCTTCAAAAAAACTATGTTCTAGTAATCCTTCTACTTGATTTTTTATATGTTCAATTGTACTACATTGATCTACTATTTCTTTTCTTAATTTCATTAATTTTTCAGTATCTAGTTCTACTTCATATTTTATTAATTCATTATCTGTTTCTTCTATATAATACATAAATTATTCCCCCTATACATTAAATCTAAAGTGACAGATATCTCCATCTTGCATTAGATAGTCTTTTCCTTCAAGCCTTGCTTTACCTGCTTCTTTTGCTTTTAATTCGCTACCACAGTTTATTAAATCCTCATATGAGATAACTTCTGCTTTAATAAAGCCTTTTTCAAAGTCTGTATGGATGATACCAGCACAGCTTTTAGCATTCATTCCTTTTTTAAAGGTCCATGCTCTTACTTCATCTGGTCCTATGGTAAAGTATGTGGCTAGTCCTAATAGGTCATAAGTTGCAGCGATTAGGGAATCTAGGCCACTTTTTTCAAGTCCTAGGGCTTCTAACATTTCATTAGCATCCTCATCTTCTAATTCACTTAATTCTTCTTCTACTTTAGCACAGATTGTAATGACTTTAGCATTTTCTTTACTAGCATATTCTTTTACTTTTTTAACGTAATCATTGTCATTTCCTAAATCACTTTCATTAACATTTGCTAGATAAATTAAAGGCTTTTCTGTTAGAAGATTAAAACTTTTGATGATAGCTTTCTCTTCTTTAGTTAAATCTAAAAGTCTTATTGGCGTATTTTCTTCTAGAGCTTTTTTTAATTTTTCTAGGGTTTCATACTCTAAAAGTTCATCTTTATCTTTACTCATTCTAGCTTTTTTACTAATTCTATTTATTCTATTAATTACTGTTTCTAAGTCTGCTAAAGATAGTTCTAGATTAATTGTTTCTATATCTCTTATAGGATCAATATTACCATCAACATGGATAATATTACCATTATCAAAACATCTTACGACTTCACAAATCGCATCTACTTCTCTTATATGAGATAAGAACTTATTACCTAGACCTTCTCCTTGACTTGCTCCTTTTACAAGTCCTGCAATATCAATAAATTCATAACTTGTATAAATTGTTCTTTTAGGATTATACATACTAGATAGCTTATCAATTCTTTTATCTTTAACATTTACTATCCCAACATTTGGATCAATTGTTGCGAATGGATAATTTTCTGCTAAAATGTGGGTTTTAGTTAAGGCATTAAATAATGTACTTTTACCTACATTTGGTAGTCCTATAATTCCTGCTTTTAAACTCATAATATACCTCTTTTCTTCTTTTGTATTATAGCATTGTTTCTTCTATTTTAAAAGAAAAATATAGGCATTTACCTATATTTTAAAGAGTTGTTGATACTCCTGGTCCTAAAGGAAGACCTATTAAATACCAACCTATTATTAATAGTATCCAAGTTAAGGCAATAATTCCAAAGTAAGGTAAGAGATAACCTATACTTTTATGGATAGAAATTGGTTTATTTTTATCTTGATTATAGATATTTAAATAACCTATATAAATAGCGAAAGAACCTAATAATGGGGTTATACCTGCTGTAATAGAAGTACCTGCTCTTAATATGAATTGAGCAAACTGAGCGGATATATTTGATTGCATGAACACAGGTACTACTACAGGAGCAAATATAGACCATTTACTAGTAGGTGATGGGACAAAAATATTAGCAAGTCCTATCATAATTACAGTAAATATTACTAAAGGTAGTCCAGTAAAACCAATATTATTAATAGCATTAGCACACCAAGAACAAATGACTGTTCCAATATTTGTTTGTCTAAAAATAGCAGTAAATTGGGAAGCCATAAAAATTAATAATAATACTTCTCCCATTGGACTAAAGGTAGTTTTAATCCCATTTATTACATCTTTATCATTTTTTATACTCTTAGAGCCAATACCGTAAGCTAGTCCTACTAAAGTTAATAATAAAGCCATCATGTAAGTAAAGCCATCTTGAAAGTATGAATTAGCACCAAATAATTGGCCTAAGTAAGTATCTTCTTCCATATCAAGAAGCATACCTGAATATGGAAGATTAGGAATAATCATATAGATAAATAAAACTATTACTATGATTCCAGTTATTAAAGCGGCTTTAATACCTCTTTTTTCTCTTTTTTCTTTTTCTATTTTTTGTTGTTCTAAATCACTTTCATTAATATCAGTTACTATTAGTTCTTCAGTTTTAGATAATTCTTCTTTATCTTTATATTTTCCTAAACGAGGAGCAATAATTTTTTCAATTACGATTGTACCGACAATTGATAAGATTATAGAAAATGCTATTATTATAAAAAGATTGGAAGTTAAACTAATATGTGCAGAAGAATCTATTAATCTAGCTGCTAAAGTAGTATCAGGAATTAAATTAACTTCCATACTACCTACAAAGATAGAAACTCCATAACCAAAGCTAACACCTGCAAAAGCGGCAATTATTCCAAGATGGGGATTACGGTTATTTAACATAAATAATAAAGCAGATATAGGAATTAAAATTACATAACCAACATCATTTATTAAAGAAGAGATTGTAGCTAAGAAAATAATTATAAATGTTAAGATTTTCTTATCTATTTTAATAAGATTTCTTTTACATAATGTATCTAGAAAGCCTGTTGATTTCGTTATACTTAGACCAAATAAAGTTAAAAGTAAAGTTCCTAAAGGAGCAAAACTCAAAAAATTAGTCATAGCATTACTAAAGATATATTTCATACCATCAAAATTTAACATGCTTTCAACAGTAACTAAATTACTTTCTAATTCATTAGTAGTAGGACTTATTGTATTATAAGTTGCTTGCATTTGAAATGCAGACAAAATAGCACTAAGTATTACTACTAAAAATATTAACATTAGATAGATAGTTATGGGATGAAAATAAAATTTTTTTAGTTTTAGTTTTCTTTTATTACGCATTAGAGTTCTCCTTCTCTATTACTTTTTTTAGTTTTTTATTAAATTCGATACGTGGCATAAATATTAATCTACCACAACCGGTACATTTTAATTTTATATCGGCTCCAAGTCTTACAATTTCCCAATTATTTGTACCACAAGGATGCCCTTTTTTCATAATAACATGATCATTTAAAGTATATTGTTTATTTTCCATTTAGAACCTCCATATGTGTTTTAGGAAGTTTTATCTTTGCTTTTAGTAAAGCAGCTTGAAAATCACGACGCATATTTCTTTCAACAGTAAAGTTTTGATTTGTTTTAGTAGTTACAGATATTTTATATGTTACAGCGTTTTGATCGATCATTTCTACTCCTAATAGTTCAGTTTTACTTTTTAGTCCTTGATAACTACTATCAATTGAAGTCATTGTTTCTTTAATAACTTTTTCAACTTTATCTAAGTCATTACTAGAATCAACAGCTATAGTGATTTCTGCTAAAGAAGGATTTAAACTATAATTTGTTACTTCGGTAATCATATGATTAGAAATTATTTGAACAGCTCCTTTATAATCTCTAAGTCTAGTTGTCTTTAGACCCATTTCAATAACGTCACCTCTAAAGCCATTAATCATAACGTTATCACCTATTTCGAATTGATCTTCCATAACAATAGAAATACCAGCGATAAAATCTTTGGCTAAATCTTGAAAAGCTAAAGTTAAAACAGCAGCGACAATTCCCAATCCTGCTAAAATACTACTGACATTGATACCGAAGTTATTAAGAACAACTAAAATAGTTAAAAATATGATTATATATTTTAGACAATTATTTATAAGGCTCAACGTTGTATTAACTCGCTTTTTATTTTTACTTTTTAAATATTTAGTATGTAAAGCACGGTTTAATAAGAATGTTAAAATTTTATAAAAAACAAAAGCAAGAGCAATATAAATTATTGGTTTAACAATATATATAAAGATTGAGGATTCTAAAAATTCTTGCAAAGAGATTACCTCCTTTACTTATCTAAGTGCATTATTTCAAGTAATCTAGTTAAATCATTAATGTTAGTAAAACTAATCTCAAGTTTATTGTTTTTTATTTTGACTTTTGTTCCTAGTTTTTCACAAAGATCATTTTCAAGATAAGAAAATTCATTAGTTTTAGATACTTTAGGTTTTATTTCTTTTTTTCGTTGAAATATTTCTTTAGAGTTTGTTAATTCTTCTAGTTTTCTAACACTTAGATTTTCATTTATTACTTTATCAGCTAAGTCAATTACTTGATCTTTATCTTCTAGTTTACTTAAAACTCTAGCATGCCCCATACTAAGTTCGCCTTTTACTATTTCATCTTTTATTTCTGATGGTAAGTTTAATAAACCTAGCATATTTGTTACATGACTTCTTGATTTTCCTACTTTTAAAGCTAATTCTTCCTGAGTTAGATTTAAGTTTTTCTTTAATGAATTATAGGCTTCGGCTTCTTCTAGAGCACTTAAATTTTCACGTTGAAGATTTTCAAGAAGTGCTACTTCCATCATCTCTTCATCACTAAAATCTTTAACTATGGCAGGAATTTTAGTTAGTCCTGCTAATTTACTAGCTTTAACACGACGTTCTCCTGCTACTATTTCATAACCTTTTACGCTTTTTTTAGCAATTATAGGTTGAAAAACACCATGTTCTTTAATAGAGGAAGCTAATTCTTTTAAGCTTTCTTCATCAAAGTTTTTTCTTGGCTGATAAGGATTACTTCTTAATTCATCAATATTTAACTCTATGATTTGATCTTTTGGGGTATTATTAATAATTTCTTCTTCTACTTGAGCTAAGTTTAAAGGTTCACTATTAAATAGTTCTTCTAAACCTCTACCTAAAGCTCTTCTTTTATTTTCCATTTCTATCAATCACTTCCTTTGCCAAATTCAAATATGCTTCAGACCCTTTACTCTTAGGATCATAGACTATTATAGGCTCGCCATGTGATGGAGCTTCGGTTAGACGGATTAAGCGAGGAATAATAGTATTATATACTTTTTCTTTAAAAAATTTCCTTATATCGTCTACTACTTCAAAACCAAGATTAGTTCTAGAGTCAAGCATTGTTAATAAAACACCTTCTATATCAAGATTAGGATTTAATTGTTTTTGAGCTAATCTTATTGTATTTAGTAATTGCATTATTCCTTCTAAGGCAAAAAATTCACATTGAACAGGAATAATAACGGAATTGCTTGCTGTTAAAGCATTGGTAGTAATTAAACCTAATGAAGGAGGACAATCTATTATAATATAATCAAAATTCTCATCTTTTAATTCTTCTATATGATATTTAAGTTGAGCTCCCTTTGCAAAACCTTTTTCACTTTGACTTTTTTCAAGTAATTCTATATCAAGACCTGCTAAATTTATTGTTGCCGGTAAAACATATAGTTGTTTATATTTTGTTTTTATTATCGCATCTTTAGTGGTACATCTATTTGTTAAGACATCATAAACGCTTAAATCAATATCAGCTTTATTTATTCCTACACCTGTTGTGGTATTTCCTTGGGGATCTAAATCAATTAATAGAACTTTTTTTCCTAGGAATGCTAAAGAAGCAGATAAATTGATACTGGTTGTAGTCTTACCTACACCACCTTTTTGATTAACTAAGGAAATTACTTTTGCCATATTATCACTCTCTTCTTTTTTTCATCTTAATTATTGTATCAAAAATATAGTTTTATGAAAACATTTTTAGCAAAAAAAGTAGAGGTAATCTACTTTTATTGGTTTTCTTTGGCTATTTTGATAACTATTTGATAATTATTAGCAAAATCCATTTCTTCTACTTCTGTTTTAAAACCACTAGCTTCTATTTCTTTTATTTTTTCTCTAATCATATTTATTGATTCATTTAAGGTATATTTAGGTTTATCATTATCTACATTAGTTTTTGGTTGTTCTATATTATCTTTAAATATTGGATTATTAGCAAAAGGATTATTAAAGTTATCAAAAGTTGTCATTTTAGAAACGTTATTTTCTTCTTTCTTTTCTACTCCTGCTAACAACTTATCCATTGATGTACTAGTATCGTCATTTATGTTCTTTGTCTCTTCATTTAAAGCAAATGGATCAACAGGAATTGAAGATGTAGTTGCTCCAGTTGGAGTTTGAATTGGAGTTGGAATATTTTGAAAGATAGAAGAAGATGATGTTTCTTCTTGATTATTATTATCTTCTTTAGTCTCAGGTTCTGTTGCAAAAAATTTAAAGGTACTAGGAGGTGTTTCTTTTTCTTCCTCTTTAGGTGTAGCTTTAAAAAAGGCATCAATATTTGGTTTTTCTTCTATAACATTGATATCTTTTGCTTGATCTTTTAAAGCATCTAAATCTATTGGTTTATCGGCAGTACTTTCTAAATTATTGTTGATATCAGGAACGCCATAATCAATAAATTTAGGTGGAGTTGAATAATCAATACCTGAGCTTTGATTAAAATTAAATTGATTATTTGGAGTTTGATCTATCTGTTTTGTTCCTATATTAATAGGCGTAATATTGTTATTTAATGGAATATTAGTATTAGTATCAATGTTAGTACTAAGTTCTTCTTTAGGTCTTAGTTTCTCTTCTAACTCTTTTACAGTCATTTTATTATTTATTATCTCCTTCAATAGTTGTTTTTGAAGATTTGGATCCTTTGTATTTAAAAGAGCTCTAGCATGTCTTTCGGATATTTGTTCTTTTAAAAGAGCATCCTGTACTTCATCAGTTAAAGATAATAGTCTTAGTTTATTAGCAACTGCTCCTTGACTTTTTCCCATAGTTTTAGCTAGTTCTTCTTGAGTCATTTGATCTAATTCAAGAATTTTTTGATATGTCTTAGCTTCTTCAATAGGATTTAGGTTTTTACGTTGTAAGTTTTCAAGAAGTGCAACTTTGCTACTTTCTTTATCATCTAAATTGCGAACAATAGCAGGTATTGTCGTAAGACCAGCCATAGCGGAAGCTTTATAACGACGTTCTCCAGCAATTATTTCGTATTTATTGCCTATATTACGTACAATAATTGGTTGAATTACTCCATGTTCTTTAATAGAAACAGCTAATTCTTTTAGTGCTTTCTCATCAAATACTTGACGAGGTTGAAATCTATTAGGAATTATATCATCTAAATGTAGATATACTACTTCATTTCCTTGTGTATCCATATTTAATCCCCTCTTTATTCTATACTTTATTTTTTTACTAATCTCATTATATCATTAATTGTACTAGTTTGCTAGGTTTTATTTAATTTTTTTGATGTTTTATTTCTAAAATTGTTCGTATATCTTCTTTATTTGGTAATTTAAATACATCCTTTTTATTAATATACCAATTATGTTTTTTCATAATATCTTTAGATAGTTCTAACTCTTCTAAAACATTTCCTTTCATAGCTAAGAAACTACCATTTTTATTTACTAAAGGCATGGTCCATAATAATAATTTAGGTAAATTTGCTACGGCTCTTGCTGTTACGATATCAAACTTTTTACCATCACTAATTAAATCTTCTGCTCTTATATGATAGGCCTTTATAGCGGTTAATTGTAATTTATCTATTAAGTTGTTAAGATAATTTACTCTTTTTAAAAGAGAATCTACTAAAGTTATTTCTAAATTGGGATAGAATATTTTTAAGACAAGTCCTGGGAAACCTGCTCCTGTTCCAATATCACAAAGAGTATTAACTTTAGATAAGTCATATACTTTGGCTAGAGTCAAACTATCATAGAAATGTTTTAAATAGACATCATCTTTTTCTGTTATTCTTGTTAGATTCATTGTTTTATTAGTTTCTACTAAGGTATTATAAATAATATCTAGTTGTTCTAGTTTTTCTTTTGTTACTTTTAAACCTAAAGCTTCTACTTCTTTTATAAATTCTTCAATAGTCATTTAGATTCCTCTTTTCTTTAAATAAACCGATATAATAGCAATATCAGATGGATTAACCCCACTAATTCTACTTGCTTGTCCTAAGGTTATTGGTCTTATTTTTTCTAGTTTTTCTTTCGCTTCACTAGCAATATTAGGAATATCTTGATAGTTAAGGTTTTCAGGTATTTTCTTATCTTCTAATTCTAACATCTTTTTAGCATCTTCCATAGATTTTTTAATATAGCCTTCATATTTTACATTTATCTCTACTTCTTTTAAGACTTCTTTAGAATAATTTAATTCTTTAAAGTTAGTTAAATCTTCTATAGATAGTTCAGGTCTTTTTAATAAATCATATAGTGTAATGCTATCTTTTAAAGGAGATGTATTTAAGTTTAATAAAGTATTATTTATCTCTTTTTTAGGAGTAATTTTTGTTTCTTTTAATATATTGGTTAATTCTTCTATTTCTTGTTTTTTCTTTAAAAAGTTATTATAAATATCATCTTTTATTAGTCCTATTTTATGACCATACTCTCTTAATCTTAAATCAGCATTATCATCTCTTAATAAAAGACGATATTCTGCACGTGATGTTAGAAGTCGATAAGGATCTTTTACTCCTTTTGTTACTAAGTCATCTATTAAAACACCGATGTAAGATTCATTTCTTTTTAATATTAATGGAGCTTTTTCTTCTAGTTTTAAAGATGCATTAATTCCAGCGATTAGTCCTTGTCCTGCTGCTTCTTCATAACCGCTTGTTCCATTTATTTGGCCTGCTGTATAAAGATTTTCAATTATCTTTGTCTCAAGAGTTGGTTTTATTTGTCTTGAGTCTATGGCATCATACTCTATAGCATAGGCATATTTTAAAATTTTAGCATTTTCTAAACCAGATAGACTATGGACCATTTGTTCTTGAACATAATGAGGCATACTTGTAGAAAACCCTTGTAAATATAGGTCATCATAATAAATACTTTCTGGCTCTAAAAATAATTGATGACGTTCTTTATCACTAAATCTTACTACTTTATCTTCAATAGATGGGCAGTATCTTGGTCCTACTCCTTCAACATAGCCGCCATACATACTAGATTCATTTAGATGTTCTTTGATAATTTTATGAGTTAAATCGTTAGTATAAATTAAGTAACATGGTAGTTGGTATTTATAAGCAAGAGCGGTAGTGTTGTCATATGAGAATGTTATATCTTCACTACTTCCTAATTCTTCTTGCATTTTAGAAAAATCGACACTTGCTTTTTCAATACGAGGAGGAGTTCCTGTTTTTAATCTTAAGATATTAAAACCTAGATTTTTTAAGAAAGGACTTAAGTAGTTACTAGCTTTTTCCCCATGAGGACCACCTGCTGTTTTTTTGTCCCCTACTAATATTGCTCCTTTTAAATATGTTCCTGTTGTTAAGATAACGGCTTTAGAACTTATTTCTTCGCCGTTTTCTAATATTACTCCACTTGCTTTATTATCTTTTATAATAAGTTCTTTTACTAATCCTTCTTTAATATCTAAGTTATCTTGACTCTTTAGAGTCTTTAACATTTCTTCTTTATAGATAACTTTATCTGCTTGGGCACGTAAGGCTCTAACAGCAGGTCCTTTTTTGGTATTTAACATTTTCATTTGTAAGGAACTCTTATCAGTATTTTTAGCCATTTCGCCACCTAAGGCATCTATTTCTCTTACGACTATTCCTTTAGCAGGTCCTCCTATGGAAGGATTACATGGCATATCGGCAATATTATTAATATTACCAGTTACTAAAAGTGTCTTGTGGTTAAGTCTCGCACAAGATAGACATGCTTCTATACCGGCATGACCTCCTCCTACAACAATTACTTCATAATTCATCTAACATCACGTCTTTCTATTTTAATTCTAGTACTTTTTCTTTTTGTCTTTCCTTTATTTTTTCTCTAAATTGTTTTTGGCTGTATATAAAAGATAATGTTTGACCTAAGCTATGTTTACTTGACAATCTTCTATTAGGTATAGTCAAATGTTCTTGTCTGAATTTTTCTATCCATTCTCTTTGAAATAGGATTGAATCATGTTCAGTTACTTTCTTGCTTTTAGGTTCTAAATCTTCTTCTAAATATCTTTCTTCTATTATTTCACCGATACTTCTATCGTCTTCTTTTTTAGATATTAAAACAAAACTATTACCATCTTCTAAAGCTTTATTTATCCAATATTGATTATACACAATTAAATTGTTCTTAGAAATATTTTTATCCATTTATATAATCATTCCTATCTATTTATTTTCCTACACAGAAGGTAGCAAATAACTCATCTAATAGTTCATCACTATAATTTTCACCAGTGATTGAACCTAAAATATCAAATACTTCTTTTAAGTCTATTTCTATTATATCAACAGGTGCATCTTTTTCTAAACTAATTTTAGCATCTCCTAAACTCTTAAGAGCTTTCTTGGCTAAACTTAATTGTCTTTCATTAGCAAGATAAGTGTAATCATCTTCTTCTATTTCTGATAGTTTAAACATACTCTTTATTTCTTCTTTTAAGGGTTCTATTCCATCTAGGGTATTAGTATTAGTACTTACAATATGTTTAAAGTCTAACTTATCTTTATCAATTTTCTTTGGTAAATCATTCTTATTTAAAACTATAATTGGATTTTTATCTTTTACTTTATCTAAGATAAACTTATCATTATCATTTAACTCTTCACTAGAGTTTAATACTACTATAATAAGGTTAGCTTTGTTTATTAAAGATAAGCTCTTCTCTACTCCTATTTTTTCGGCTAAATTATCAGTATCTCTTATACCTGCTGTATCTATTAAAGATAATTCTATACCATCAAAAATAATACTTCCTTCTACAATATCTCTTGTTGTTCCTTCAATATCTGTAACAATAGCTTTATCTTCTTTTAGAAAACTATTTAAAATACTACTCTTTCCTACATTAGGTCTACCTATAATAATAGTCTTGATCCCATTTTTTATAATTTGTCTTTCTTCTGACTTTTTTACTAAGTTTTGTAAATCTTTTTCAAGATCAGTTATTACTTCTTGTAATTCTTTTTTAGTAACTTCTTCTATATCATAATACTCAGGATAATCTATATTTACTTCAATATTTGCTATGACATGTTTTAATTTATCTCTAAAACTATTGATATATTTTTTTAAAGATCCTTCTAGAGATGATAAAGCTAATTTTCTACTATTATCAGTCTTACTATCTATTAGATCCATTACTGATTCTGCTTCTGTTAAATCTATTCTTCCATTAAGGAAGGCTCTTTTAGTAAATTCTCCTCTTTCTGCTTTCCTTGCTCCTTTTTCTATTAAAAGTTCAAAGATACTAAGAGTTGTAGCGATTCCTCCATGACAATTTATTTCAACAATATCTTCTCTTGTAAAAGTTTTAGGGGATTTCATTACTGTTACTAAAACTTCATCGATATCTTCTTTACCATTATTAATAAAACCATAATTTATGGTATGAGATGCTACTTTAGTTAAATCTTTTCCTCTAAATACTTTATTTACTAGGTAAATAGCTTTATCTCCACTTACTCTTATAATGGAAATAGCCCCTACTCCTAATTTAGTTGATATTGCAACAATTGTATCATTTATCATTTTTTTGTCCTTTCTTTAATATTTTTTCATTAGTTTCAATTCCAAATAATTTAAGAGTTTCAAAATTATAAAACGCACTAATTTCTCTTTCTGTAGTAAGCTTTATGGAATTATTAAAATTTCTAACTTTAATCTTTTTATTCTCTTCATCATAATCTAAATTATCTAGATCTTTTAGTTTATCTATATTTATGGGTTCAACAAAATAATTTTTAGGATTTTGATATATATTTGTTCCTAGAAAATTAGTAACAATCTCATCATCTTTATAATGTTTAAAAGATTGTATATATTTTACTACACTTTCTCGATATAAAATTAACTCTGTTAAAGTTATATTTGGATCATTTTTTAATAAAGCTAAAGTGGTTATTAAAAATTCAATATTATAAACTTTTACAGGATTATTATCTTTATTATAAATACGACCTTCATTATCTAATTGATAGTTTTTCATTTCAATTCTATAATTATTATAATCTTTTAATGTATTTAATACTTCTTGATATTCTTTTACTTCTTTATATTCTAAAACTTTTTTATGAGCTTTTAATAATAAAATAAGTTCTTTTAAAATTAAATCTTTATTATCTCCACTAGATCTTTCTCTTTTTTCTTTAATAGTTTGAGATTTACTGATCAAATCTTGATATAGTCTTACTTCTTTTAGATTTAATAGTTCTTTAGAAAGAGCGATAAGTTTTTTCTCTTCCCTTTTTAAAATCTCATGAAAAAATTTTAAATCGTTCATATCATTAGCTAATTCAATCATTTCATCCATATATTTTCATACCTCCTTTTTATAATCATACTATTATATAAAGTAAAGATTTTTTTGTAAATATTTATGGCCTAATAAAACAAAAATTAGTCAAAATTTTACAGAAAAAATCTTTTACTAAAAAAATAAAACCTAATTTTGTTTAGGCTTTATTACAACATAACGATTTGGCTCTTCTCCTACACTTTCTGTATAAACATAACGACTATTTGTTAAAGCATTATGAACTAAACGGCGTTGATAAGAGTTCATCTTGTCCATTTTAACTTCTATTTTAGTTTCTTTTACTTCTTTGGCTAATTTTTTAGCTAAACTTATAATGTGTTTATCATTTTTTTCTTTATAATTATTAACATCGATAAAAAAACGATAATTAGTATTTAGTTCTTTTAAAAGCATTTGATTTATAACAAGGTTTAGAGCTTTTAAATTTTTACCATCTTTCCCTATTAATAAAGCATCATTATTAGAATATAAACGATAAGTTGGGATATCATTATTTACAGTTATTTCTATTTCTACTTCAAAGCCCATATCTTTAAGAGTATTTTTTATTAAATACTTTAACTCATCTTTTATTTCTCTTTTTTCTATTACTTCTATATCTACTTTTTTAGATAAGAGAGTCTTTTTTTCTTCTTTTGTAATAATAATTAAATTTTCTTCTAATTCTTGAAGATCTATTTTAGCTTTATTAAATGCTTCTTCATAAGTTTTTCCTGTATAATTATGCTTTTTTACCATGCTTTTCCATTCCTTTCATAACAATTATGTTTTGACAGATTGCAAAAATGTTTCCTACTGACCAATAAATACCTAAAGCGGCTGGCATAAAGAAGGCAGTTATTATTATTATTACGCTCATCATTATTGGCATCATTTTCATTGAAGGATCACTTGCTTCGTTATTTGTTGTCTTAAACATAAAGATCGTAGAGCTACCAATTATAAGTAGAAGAATTATATACATATAGAATGTTTCACTTCCAAATCCTACTATAGGAGTTGTTCCTAATTGAATTCCTAGGAAGTTTTCTTCAAAGATTGCTGGTACTCTATTTATTGCTTCTAGAAAAGCAAATAATAAAGGTAATTGAATAAATGATATTAAACAACTTGTTAAAGGATTAAAATTATACTTTTTATAGACCATCATCATTTCTTGATTTTGTCTTAACATAGAATCTTGATCTGTTTTTCCTTCATACTTCTTTTGAATTCTAGCTAGTTCAGGAGAGGCTTTTTTCATCATCTCACTTTGAACAGCCATTTTTCTTGTAAATGGGAATAGTATCAATCTTATGATAATTGTTATAATAATAATACTAACAGCAAAACTACCTATATATTTACCTAATGTTAAGATTAAAAATGCTAGTGGTTTAACAAAGATGCCTGTCCATAAGCCATCATATTCTGTTGAACCTGGTGTGAATTTTGAACATTTTGGTAAATCTTTTAATTTTACACCATTTTTTTCATAGAGTTTTCTAGTTTGTTCATTTTCAGGTTGACAAAGAATATTTTCTGTTAAAGATTGGCCTGTTTCGGGATTTTGAACAGGTTCTTTATTTTTATCTACTAAAGTTGTAGTACATCCTGTTACTAAAAACATGACCATTATCATAATTAATATCTTAATTTTTTTATGTTTCATTATATCACCTATCTATTTTATTTAATAATTTTTCTAAACTATTTTCTAGCTCTTGATAAGATAATTCTAAGCAGCTATTTCTTATAATTATAATACAATTATAAGATTTTTCATAGTTTTTCTTATAGTTTCTTAAAATTGCACGAATTTTTCTTTTTAAATTATTACGAATATGAGCTTTACCTACTTTTTTGGGAACACTAATACCATATTTATTAAATTCTTGGTTTTCTTCCCTAAAAAAAATAATAAAATTATAGTTTTTAACTTTTTTACCATTTTTAATAATATCATCAAAAAGTTGACTTGATTTTATTATATATTTTTTATTCATAGTAAGTTCCTATTAAGTAAAAAACCACTGAAAAAACAGTGGATATTATTTTACTAATTCTTTGCGACCTTTCTTACGACGACTATTTAAAATTTTACCATCACTATTTTTGCGTGCAAAGAAACCATGCTTTTTAGCTCTTTTTCTTTGGTTTGGTTGATATGTTCTTTTCATTTTATAACACCTCCAGACTTGAAATCTACATTATTATAATAGCTTAAGGGAAATTTTGTCAAGAAATTATTTTAACAAGGATTTCCTTTTAGTTTCTATTACGTATAAAGAGAATATTTAAATTAGAAATATTCCTAATAGTATCTTAACATATATTTATATATATGAAAACAATTATCTTTTTCCACTATTTCCACATCATGTGGAAAAATGTTATTAACCTGTTAATTTAAAAATTGTGGAAAATGTGGAAAACTTATTTTTTTGTTGATATTTGTAGATTATTGTTGTGGAGAAAATTGTCGAAAAATTGTGGATAAGTTAAAAATGCAATTTTCCTATTTTCTTTTCCACAAAATTAGAGTATTATAATGGTGATTTATGAATTTCAGGCGGGAGGTGATAAGGTGAATGTAGAAATTCTATGGCAGAATGTCCTTAAAGAAATTAAGGATGAGCTTTCATCTTTAGCTTTTGAAACCTGGTTTAGTGAAGTAAAATTAATAGCTTTAGAAGAGGGTACGGCAATTATTGAAGTTCCTATGTCTATTCATAAGAAACATTTATCGGATAATTATTTTGATTTAATTAAAGAAGCTTTAAATAAAGTTACAGGGACAAACTTTGAACTTAGTTTTTTATTACCAGATGAAATTAAAGAAAAAGCGGAAGAGAAAAAAAAAGAAAAACTGGAAACAAGTGTAGATAATAAAGAAGAGGGAGTTCCTAAGGCTTTTAAAGAACGCTCTAATCTTAATCCTAAATATAATTTTGAAAATTTTATTGTAGGTAATAGTAATAAATTTGCTCAAGCAGCTGCTTTATCGGTAGCAGAAAATCCTGGTAAGATGTATAATCCACTTTTTATATATGGAAATAGTGGGTTAGGGAAGACACATTTAATGCATGCCATAGGTAATTATATTGTTAATAACTCTAATAGAAGAGTTTTATATGTTACAAGTGATCAATTTAGAGATGATTTTGTAGGAATTAATAAAAAGGATGATTCAGGGACTAATTTTAGTTATATAGATTTTTTTAAAAATAAGTATCGTAATATAGATGTCTTAATTATCGATGATATTCAGTTTTTAGGTGGTGCAACGCAAACACAACAAGAGTTTTTCCACACCTTTACTAATTTATATAATGACTCTAAACAAATAATAATATCATCTGATAGGTCTCCAAATGATTTAAAACTTTTAGAAGAGCGCCTTAGAACTAGATTTTGTTGGGGCCTTACAGTTAATATTTATCCGCCTGATTTTGAGCTTAGAAAAGAAATATTAAGAAAAAAAATTATTGCAGGTAATTTTGAAACGGATATTTCAGAAGAAATTATTGAATATATTGCTTCTAATATGGGGAGTGATGTTAGACAATTAGAGGGCTCTATTACGAGATTAGTTGCATATTCTACAATTATGGGAGGTGCAAAAATAGATATTAATTTAGCAATAGAAGCTTTAAAAGACTTTATAAGTAAAGGGCTAGGGGAGAAGAATGATATTACAAGAATACAAAAAGTCGTCGCTGAATATTTTCAAATTTCTACAGAGGATATAAGAAGCAAGAAGCGAAGCAGTAATATTGCTTTTCCAAGACAAATTGCTATGTATTTATGTAGAAAACTAACTAGTGAATCATTTCCAAAAATAGGAACAGAATTTGGAGGAAAAGATCATTCTACAGTAATGCATTCTGTTGAAAAAATTGAATTAGAAATGAAAAACAATAGTGATTTAGCAGCAATTATTAAAAAATTAGAAAATGACTTAAAACCTTAACTGTTGATAACTTTTATTTTTAAACTTTTTTTCCACAGTTATTTTATGTGATTTTATGTTATAATTATTAAGAAATTTGAGTTTTCCACAAAATTCACTTTATAAATATAAATATATTAATAGAAAGAAGGAATAAATAATGAAATTTACAATTAAAAAAGAAGTATTAATGGATGCTTTAAATAAAGTATCAAAAGCTATATCTAGTAGAAATGTTATTCCTGTATTAGCAGGTATTAAATTTGAATTAACAAAAAAGAGATTAGTTTTAACAGCAAGTGATAATGATATTACAATTCAAACCTTTATAGACTGTGATGATGAAGATGTTATTACTGTTAAAGAAGAGGGAAGTATTATTATACAAGGTAAATATATTTCAGATATTGTAAGAAAATTACCTGATAAGTATATTAATATTGAAGTTGTTGATGAATTGAAAATATTAGTATATACACCTAATAGTGAGTTTAATTTAAATGGTATTAGTGAAAGTGAATATCCTAATATAGATTTAGGGGAAAGTAAAAACTTTATTAATATTCCTGCTGATACACTAAAAGAGATTGTTAATCAAACTTCTTTTGCAACAAGTATTGATGAGAAAAAAGCAATTCTTAGTGGTATTAATTTTAATATTAATGGGGATATTTTAGAATGTAATGCAACTGATTCTTATCGTTTAGCTAGAAAAGTAATTAAATTAGAAAAGGCTAGTAAAGAAAATCAAAATATTGTTATTCCTAGTAGAAATTTAGTAGAATTCACAAGAATTGTTGATGATACTAAAGATTTAGTAGAAATTCATATCTTTAATAATAAAATACTTTTTAAATATCAAAATATTTTATTTCAATCTAGATTAATAAATGGTACATATCCTAATACATCTAATTTACTTCCTAAAGACTATTTAGTTAAATTACATTTCAATATTAATGATTTTTATGATGTTGTAGATAGAGTTAGTATTTTAACGAGTGATAAGGATAAGAATATTGTAACTTTAGAAACTGATGGTAATCATATGATTATGAAATCATCAAGTGCTGAAATTGGTAGAGTAGAAGAGAAAATGGAAATAACAAAAGATCAAGATATTGATGTTAAAGTTTCTTTTAGTTCTAAATATATGATGGATGCTTTAAAATCTTTTGTTACTGATAATGTTGAGTTGTATTTTGTTGGAGAAATTAAGCCAATATTGTTGAAAAGTGATGAGGATGAAAGCTTAACACAATTAGTTTTACCTATTAGAACTTATTAATATATGAGAAAAAAAAGAGAAAATTTTTACTTTTTTTCTTTTTTTTGACAAAAAAATACAAATTTAGACAATATAATATAGTAGACTGATAGCAAGCTTATAAATTAAATTTAAAATTTGATATTTTATAATTGATAATGATGATGATAAGCTGAAAGGGGACGGTTTTATGAAAGAATATGAAATTAATGATGAGACTTTGGCTATTTTGCCTAATGATATTTGGAATTCTATTGTTTTGGAGGATGATGGTAATTATGAAGTTTCTCAAAAACCTTTAGAAATAGTAGATTATAGTTGTAAATATTTTGGAAGTTCTTATCCAGGAAGAAAAGAGGGAGCAAAAAATATATTAAATAGTGGTTATAAGTTGCCAATTTTGATAGAAGATGCTAATAATTTAATATTTTTCCCTACATCTAGTCCAGCAGATGATGATTGTAGTTGGATATCTTTAAAGAACTTAAAAAAATATACTAAGGGAAAAGATGGTAATACTATAGTAGAATTTAAAAATAATAAGAAAATCACTCTTAATATTTCCTATAATTCTTTTAATAATCAAGTTATGAGAGCAAGTAGATTAGAGTCAATCATAAGAAATCGTAAAGCTAGATAGATAAGCAGCAAATATTTTTGAAATATTTGCTGTTTTTTAGTTATTTGGGTGTAAATATGATATAATAGTGTTGCGTGTATAGGTATACTAAAATAGGGTGTGGGTGATTATATGGGTGTTTTTTTTAGCTAATTATGATTATTAGGACACTAAAAGTTAATAATTTTCGTAATTATGATAAATTTAATATTAATTTAGGCTCAAAAATGAATATTTTTATTGGTGATAATGGTAGTGGAAAAACAAATATCTTGGAAGCTGTTACACTTTTAGGTTTAACAAAATCTTTTAGAAATATTACAGAAGCGGATATGATTAAACTTAATCGTCAAAAAGCTATCGTTGAAGCTAGAGTTAGTAATAAGAAACAGTTAAAAGATTTAAAGATAGAACTTTATCAAAAAGAAAAGAAAATATATCTTGATGATAAAAAGGTAAAAAAATATACAGATTATATTGCCAATTTAAATATTATTGTTTTTACGCCTTTTGATTTAGAAATTATTAAGGGATCACCTAATGTTAGAAGAAACTTATTAAATGTTTCTTTATCACAAATTTCTTATGCTTATTTAGTTACTTATAATGAATATAATAAAATTTTAAAAACGCGCAATGAATATTTGAAAATTTTATATACTAGCGGATTGGCAGATAAGACTTATTTGGATATTTTGACAGATAAACTAATAGAAAAAGCTATAATTATTTATCAAAAGAGAAATGAATATATAAATAATATTAATAAACATATTAGTGATATTTATAATTTTATTACTCAGGATTCTAAAGATATTAAATTACTTTATAAACCTAATATTAATATTTTGTCTTTTGAAACAGAAAAATTAGCGGATAATTTGAAGGAGGTTTATACTAAAAATTATTCTAAGGAATTACAGCTTGGAATGACACTTTATGGTCCACATAGAGATGATTTTGTGTTTTCTATTAATGAACTTGATATGAAATCTTTTTCGTCTCAAGGACAGCAAAAGTGTGCTATTTTAGCTTATAAGCTTTCTTCTGTTCCAATATTTAAAGAATATAGCAATACTAATCCCGTGTTACTTTTGGATGATATTTTTAGTGAACTTGATTTAATAAAAAGACAAAGGGTACTTAAGTATATAAATGATGATATTCAAAGTATTATTACAACAACAGATTTAAAAAATATTTCTAAAAAAACTTTAGATAGTGCAGTTATTTTTAGAGTAGAAAATGGAACAATTGAAAGGAGTTAATATGGAAAAAGTAGAGAATGCTTATGATTCTTCGGCTATTCAAGTGTTAGAAGGTCTAGAGGCAGTAAGAAAAAGACCTGGTATGTATATTGGTTCTACAAGTTCTAGGGGATTACATCATCTTGTTTGGGAAATTGTAGATAATGCAATTGATGAGGCTTTAGCTGGTTTTTGTACACATATTGAAGTAACTATTAATAAAGATAATAGTATTACAGTAAAAGATGATGGTAGAGGTATTCCTGTTGATATCCATCCAAAAACAGGTAAAAGTACAGTAGAAACTGTTTATACAGTGCTTCATGCTGGAGGTAAGTTCGGCGGTGGCGGATATAAAGTATCAGGTGGCTTACATGGTGTTGGTGCTAGTGTAGTTAATGCTTTATCTGATTGGTTAGAAGTTAAAGTATATCGTGGTGGAAAAGTATATTATCAAAGATATCAAACAGGTGGTAAAGCAGTTGAACCTTTAAAAGTTATAGAAGAATGTGATATTAATCGAACTGGTACTACGGTTACTTTTAAACCTGATGATCAAATATTTACGGAAACAACAGTATATGATTATGATATCTTGAAAACAAGACTTCGTGAGTTAGCTTTCTTAAATAGAGGACTTCGTATAACTTTATATGATGATAGGGAAGATCCTAAGAAAGATAGTTTTCATTATGAAGGTGGTATTCGTGAGTATGTAGAGATGCTTAATAAAAATAAGAATCCAATACATCCAACAATTATTGATATAACTGGTGTTTTGCAAGATATATCTTTAGAAGTAGCTTTACAATATAATGAAACTTATAATGCTTCAATTTATTCTTTTGTTAATAATATCACGACTCCTGAAGGTGGAACTCATGAAGATGGGGTAAGACGTGCTTTAACAAGGATTTTAAATAAGTATGCACAAAATAATAATCTATTAAAAGATAAAGATGATTCTTTAACGGGTGATGATGTAAAAGAAGGTATTACAATGATAATATCAATTAAACATCCTAATCCACAGTTTGAAGGACAAACTAAAACAAAGCTTGGTAATAGTGAAGTTAGAAGTGTTGCTGATAAGATTTTTTCAGAGCCTTTTGAAAGATTTTTATTAGAACATCCTGATGAAGCAAGAATTATTATTGAAAAATGTATAACGGCATCACGTGCACGTGTAGCAGCGAAGAAAGCAAGAGAATTAACTCGTCGTAAGGGTGACCTTGATATGACTAATGTATGGGGAAAACTTAATGATTGTAAGAGTAAAGATGCAACTGAATGCGAGATATTCTTGGTCGAAGGAGATTCTGCAGGTGGATCTGCTATTAAGGGAAGAAATAGTATGACACAAGCTATTTTACCTTTACGTGGTAAGATTTTAAATGTTGAGAAAGCAAGACTTGATAGGGCTTTATCTAATGAAGAAATTAGAACTATTATTACAGCTTTTGGTACAGGAATAGGGGAAGAGTTTGATATTTCTAAACTTCGTTATAATAAAATCATTATAATGACTGATGCTGATGTTGATGGTTCACATATTAGAGTTTTACTTTTAACATTATTTTATCGTTTCTTTAGACCTATTGTTGAAGAGGGGCATGTTTATGCAGCACAACCTCCACTTTATAGAATTACTCATGGAAAAACACGTAAATATGTTCTAGACGATGCAGAACGTGATGAGTATTTATCATCTCTTGCTCCTAATACTAAATATGAAATTACTCGTATGAAAGGTTTAGGAGAGATGGATGCTGAAGAGTTAAATGAGACAACTATGGATATTACTAAACGTGTTTTAAGACAAATTACAATAGATGATGCAGTTGCAGCAGATGAAGTATTTTCTGAGCTTATGGGTGAAGAAGTGGCTCCGCGTCGTGAGTTTATTGAGGAAAATGCTACTTATGCAACGATAGATGTATAGGGAGGTAAGTTATGGATAGATTAGAGCAAAATAATATAGTAAAAGAAGTAAAAGATTCTTTTCTTGATTATTCGATGAGTGTTATTACATCAAGAGCGATACCTGATTTAAGGGATGGTTTAAAGCCTGTTCATCGTCGTATTTTATATTCAATGTTTGAATCTGGTTATACTCCTGATAAACCTCATAAGAAGTGTGCTAAAACGGTCGGAGAAGTTATGGGTAATTATCATCCACATGGTGATAGTTCAATTTATGAAGCGATGGTTAGAATGGCTCAAGATTTCTCTTATAGATATATGTTAATTGATGGGCATGGAAACTTTGGTAATATTGAAGGTTACGGGGCTGCAGCGATGCGTTATACCGAGGCTAGACTTTCTAAGATTTCTCTTGAACTTTTAAGAAATATTAATAAAAATACAGTTGACTTTATGTCTAACTTTGATGAATCTTCTAAAGAACCAGTAGTTTTACCATCACGTTTTCCTAATATTTTAGTTAATGGTACTACTGGTATTGCAGTTGGTATGGCAACAAATATACCTCCTCATAACTTAAAAGAGGTTATAGATGGTTGTGTTGCATACATTGATAATCCTGATATTGATGTTGACGGTTTAATGCAATATATTAAAGGTCCAGATTTTCCAACAGGTGCTTCAATACTTGGAAATAGTGGTATTAAAAAGGCTTATGAGACTGGTAGAGGAACAATTACTATTAGAAGTAAAGCCCAAATTGAAGAGAAGAATGGTAGACAATATATAATTATTGATGAAGTGCCTTATGGTGTTAATACATCGGAATTAAAAAATAAAGTAGCAGAACTTGTTCATAATAAGATAATAGAGGGTATTTCTGATTATCATTCGGATTTAAAAGATGGTATTAAGATTACTATTACCTTGAAAAAGGATGCAAATGCACAAGTTGTTTTAAATAAGCTTTATAAACATACACAATTTCAAACTACTTATGGAATAATTTTCTTAATGTTAGATCAAGGTGTTCCTAAAACACTAGGTTTAAAAGATATTATTGCAAAGTATATTGACTTTCAAAGGGAAGTTATTGTTAGAAGAACTAAATTTGATTTAGATAATGCTGAAAAGCGTGTTCATATATTAGAAGGTTTAAAGATAGCATTAGATCATATTGATGAAGTAATTAAGTTAATTAGAGGTTCTAAATCTGATGAAGAGGCTAGAAATGGCTTAATGAGTAAGTTTGGTTTAAGTGAAATTCAAGCGAATGCAATTTTAGAGATGAGACTTAGAAGATTAACTGGTTTAGAAAGAGAAAAAATTGAAAATGAACTTAATGATTTACTTGAATTAATTGCTAATTTAAAAGATATTTTAAGTAGTGATGCTAAGATTCTTAATGTTATTAAGACAGAACTTCTAGAAATTAAAGATAAATATGGTGATGATAGAAGAACTAATATTGATATGACAGCGATAGAATATATTGAAGATGAATCTTTAATTCCTGTTGAAGATGTAATTGTAACTTTAACTAATAAAGGTTATATTAAAAGATTAAGAGCCGATACTTATAAGAGTCAAAATCGTGGAGGCGTTGGTATTAAAGGGATGGCTACAAATGAAGAAGATTTTGTTAAGCATTTAATTTCAATGAAAACACACGATTATATCTTATTTTTCTCTAATAAAGGAAGGGTATATAGGCTTAAAGGCTATGAGATTCCAGAATTTAGTCGTCAATCTAAAGGTCTACCTGTGGTTAATTTATTATCACTAGAAAATGGTGAGAACATTAGTTCGATAGTGTGCTTAGATCCATCTGTGGAAAACTATAAATATTTGTTATTTGTTACTAAAAATGGTCTTGTTAAACGTACTGAAATAAGGGAATTTGACAATATTCGAAAGAGTGGAAAAATTGCAATAATACTTAAGGATAATGATGAATTAATTTCTGTGGATAAAACTACAGGTGATAACGAAGTTATAATTGGAGCAAGTAATGGTAGAATGGTAAGATTTGTGGAAAGTGAAATTCGTTCTATGGGTCGTGGTACTTCTGGCGTTAAAGGAATTGATCTTGATGGAAGCATAGTTGTTGGCGGCAATGTTGTTACTGGTGATCAAGAAGTTTTAATAGTAACTGAAAATGGTTATGGAAAGAAGACAAGTATTGATGAATATAGATTAACACATAGAGGAAGTAAGGGTGTTAAGGCATTAAATATGACTGATAAAAATGGATCAATGATTTCTCTTAATTGTGTAGGTGCCGATGAAAGTGATAAGAAGGACGTAATGATTATTACAGATAGTGGTGTTATAATGAGAATGCCTATGGAACAGATATCTACGTTAAAAAGGGCGACACAAGGTGTTAGATTAATTCATTTAAAAGATAATCAAAAGGTAGCAACTATTGCTATTGTGGATAAAGAGGAAATAGAGTTAGAATAATCTATTTCTTTTTTTTGAATTTATTCATTTTATATACAAAATATGAATAAAATTATTTCCCGGGAAATAATTATGTTTAAGAAAGTAGTAGATAATAACTAATGTTCCACGTGAAACATATAAAGAAAATATTTCCTGGGAAATAATTATACTTAATATAGTAGAGGATAATGATCAATGTTCCACGTGAAACATATGAAGAAAATTATTTCCCGGGAAATAATTGTACTTAAGAAAGTAGAGATAATAATTAATGTTCCACGTGAAACATATAGAGAAAATATTTCCCGGGAAATAATTATGTTTAAGAAAGTAGTAGATAATAACTAATGTTCCACGTGAAACATATAAAGAAAATATTTCCCGGGAAATAATTATACTTAATAAAGTAGAGGATAATGATCAATGTTCCACGTGAAACATATAGAGAAAATATTTCCCGGGAAATAATTATACTTAATAAAGTAGAGGATAATGATCAATGTTCCACGTGAAACATATAGAGAAAATATTTCCCGGGAAATAATTGTG
>CASDWO010000028.1 GCA_949284575.1 uncultured bacterium | reverse complement strand
GTTTCTTTTAGAAAGTCTATGATAAAGTGAAAAGGAATCGTTTGTATCATCCAATCTGGATTGTTGATGACATCTTCTAGTTTTGGAAGAGGAAGAATAACTAAGAAATAAGCACATAGTAGATAAAAGATAAAGCCATAAATAATGATTGTCTTTAGAGGTTCAATCGATGCAAACTTATGATATTGATGTAAGATAAATGGTCCTGTAATCATGAGTGCTAACAATGGAAAAATGACTACTGCAGTTTTAATAGCTAATAAATAATTCATAAGATAAGAAAAAGGATTAGTAGCCTAACCCTTTTTCCCTTTCACAACAGCAAGTACGATAAATAAGATAGCTAGAAATATTAGTGGTGAAATCATAACTATAGGGCTATTTATCAGTTCTTGCCAATTAATTTGTAATATCATACTCTTTTTTCCTTTATAATACTTTTACTGCAGTAGTAAGTAATTAAGAAGTAACCTCCGTAGATGATGATTAAGAAAATCATCGTCATGAAGACACTTGCTAACATTTGTTCTTTTCCGAATGTTTCTAGCAAGAAGATACAAAACTGAATACCAAAGATAGAATGAATTACAGCAAGTACTAATGGAAATAGGAAAAATATCGCTATTTGTTTAAATAAGGCTCTATTTAATTGTTTATCTGTTGCTCCTATTTTTCTTAACATATTATATCTTGTATAATTATCTACACTTTCTGATAGTTCTTTTAATGCCAGTATGGCTGCAGATGATATTAAGAAAATAATTCCTAAATATAGTCCTATAAATGTAATCATGGCACCAAGACCTACACTAGCATCATAGATTGCAATTTTACTCGTTCCTTCTAGTGTTACATCAGGATGAGCCTCTTCATATGTTGAATCTGTAAATACGGCTTCTATTTCTTCTCTAGTTTTATCATCATTTGCCTTGTAATTTGCAACCATATACTCATATTCCATTTGTGGAGAATCATCGGATACGGTCACTACACTATCAGGTACTACAATTACTCCATCGGTAATATGATTACTAGACATTTCGATAAAACCATTTTTTACTTTCTTGTACTTAGGTGTTAATGTTTTTCCATAGATTGTTACTGGTGTATTTAATGCTAGAGCTTCATCCCTTAAAGTTGTCATACTTTCATAATCACCAATAATCATGTACTGATCTTCCTCTAAGGTAAAAGTATCATTTCCAAACATTTTAGCAATCTTATTATATTCGCTAAGTTTTACAATAATCTCAGGAGATGTGTAATCTAAATAAGGATAGCGCTTTTTCATCGAGTCAATATTATCTCCCTGTGTAGTTACATAAGTTACTGTCTCATCGGTATAAACATGAATGGTTGCTTGATCTTTTAAGTATTTATCTTCATCGATTCCTAATTCTTTTAATGATTCTTTTATTGTTTGATAACTTGATTCGATTTGACCATCAGTATAACCATAGTCTGCTTGTAATTCTTTGGGAATATTTCTTTTCTTCATAAGTTCAATATCTGCAGGTGCTAATTCTTTTAGGTTTGCTGTCATAGAATTCTTAATAGATAAGGAACTGGATAATACACAGATAGTTACAAATAACATAAGACAAATAATGGTCATAGAAAATACCGTGGTATTTACCTTACTACTAATCTGTCTTAAGATAAAACTATTTAATCCTTTATAATAAACTTTATGAATAGACTGAACAATTTTTAAAATTAGTCCAGATAATGACCAAAATATTAAGAAAGTAGAAAGAGCGCCTAATCCTATAATTACAGTCATTTTCTTTAATGTTAAAGTGCTGGCTCCATCAGGAACACTAACCATGTAATAACAATATCCTAATATGATACTTGCTACTATAAATATTAGGGCACAAATGATAGGATTTTTCATCTTTACTTTTTCTGATTTTTTAGATGAATTAATTAAATCAATTAATTTACAACGACTTACCTGAATTGTATTAAAAACCATTACTAGTAGGTACATAATACCAAAGTAGATGATAGTCTTTATTAGTGCAGCTTTAGAAAAGGTAAAAGCAAAGTTCGTCATATCTGCTTCAAACATATTCGCAACTAATAGACTCATTAATTGAGATAGTATTACACCAATACCTAGACCTACTCCAAGAGAAAGAAGTCCTATTACTATCGTTTCTATAAATAAAATGGTAGATATTTTTCTTTTTCCCATACCTAAGGTCATATAAATTGCAAACTCTTTATTTCTTCGTTTAATTAAAAAACGGGATGCGTAAATAATTAAAAATCCTAAAATAAAGGAAACAAAGATGCTAACTGCAGATAAAGTCTGAGTCATCATTTTAATAATATCATAAGTAGATTGCTTTGTTTCTAGTAGTACTGTTTGACTATCTATGGCGTTAAATACATAGAAAATCGCAACACCTAATATTAGGGTAAAGAAATAGATGGTGTAGTCTTTAAAACTTTTTTTGATGTTTTTTAGGGATAGTTTACAAAGCATCATTTAAATCCCCTCCAAGTAGTGTTACAACATCAATGATCTTATCAAAGAACTCTTTTCTTTTCTGGTTACCTTTCCTAATTTCATTAAAGACCTTACCATCTTTAATAAAGATTACTCTAGATGCATAACTTGCGGTGAAAGCATCGTGAGTTACCATTAATATGGTTGTTTTAAATTCCTTGTTTAAGTGATTAAAACTTTCTAGTAACATTTTTGCGGATTTAGAGTCTAAGGCTCCTGTTGGTTCATCTGCTAAGACAAGTTTAGGATTCGTAATGATAGCACGTGCGGATGCTACTCTTTGACGTTGTCCTCCACTCATCTCATAGGGATATTTTTGTAATACATCTTGAATATCTAGTTTTCTTGCGACTTCGTTTACACGCTTACCGATATCTCCTACTTTAGTATTTTGAATTGATAGAGCTAAAGCAATATTTTCATAAGCAGTTAGGGTATCTAGGAGGTTAAAGTCTTGAAAAATAAATCCTAATTCATGACTTCGATATTTATTTAATTTATTTCCTTTTAATTTAGTAATATCCTCTCCTGCTACAAAAATATGTCCTGAAGTTACTCTATCAATGGTTGAAATACAATTTAGCAAGGTTGTTTTTCCAGATCCACTTGCTCCCATGATAGCAACAAACTCACCTTCTTCTACATCAAAAGAAATTCCGTCAATTGCTTTGGTTAAGTTTGATCTGTTTCCATAATATTTTTCAATATTTTCAATTTTTAATATTTGAGACATACTCTCTCTCCTTTCTTGTATTCCATTATAGAGTAACTTATGATAGTTGTCGCTATTTTAATATTACAGTATCTTACAATTTCGTAAGGTTTCTTTTATCATAGCAAATATCCTTTTAGATAGCAATTTTAGAAATTTTAAAAAGCAGTAATTTTCTACTGCAATTTTACTTTTTTATTATCATGTACTAAATCTTTTATTATTACTTCTCCATCATGTAGTGTTTGGTATGTTAGATTATTTTGCCTACAGTATTCTACGGCTTTACTTGCTAGTACGGTTTCTTTATGATTAGATTCAAAGTGAGGTATGATTGTATCTTCAATGAAACCAATGCCTTCATAGATTGCTGAAATATTACTATTATAGGGATCAATATCAGGATCATCCATTACAGCAATCGCTTGTAAATCTTTACATAGAACACAGATTCCGGAACTAGAACCAATATATAAAAATTCACCGTCTTCTCGATGCTTCCTCAACACCTCATCAAATCCACTAAGCTTCATTGCTCGTCTTAAGGTAAAAACATTGCCACCAATCACATAAAAACTATGAATAGTTGTTAGAAGCTCTTCTAATTTTTTCTTTTTACCAAAATAATTCTTTAAATCTACAATTTTTACATCAAAACCTAAGTTTTCTAACTCTTTAGTATCACTTTTTATTCGTGATTCTTTCCTTTCTCCATCAGGAAAAATATCCCTTGCGTTAATAATTAACCCTATCTTACTATCATGATCTTTTAACCAGTCTTCTAATACTTCTGTTTTTTGTCCTAATTTATAAGATGATAAATATAATTTCATACGATTGCTCCTTTTATACGTTATTATAATAATTTATATTCCATTACCTTTTATACTTATCTAAACGTAATACCTTACTTATATGTTTATCAGTTAGTAATTCTTTGGGATGCTCTAATAAATAATCATACTGACTATCTAAGTGAAAGCGATTCAAAATTTCATGAACTTGGTATTTACAATCTTGATTTCTTAAATAAGCTTCATTTAAAGCTATTCCCATGACTTTTTTGTTACCATTAGTCTCTAGATATGCCGAAGTTAGAAGTAATTGTTCTTCAAAAGAACGTTTTTCTACCATTAGCTTTTGACTCATGAAGTGATACACATAGTAATATTCTAGAAAACTTTCATATATATAGGCCATAATCATTTGTTCATCAAAAGTTCTATTCTTTACTATATAGCCCTTTTTTAATATTCCAATAGTAGCAATATTTTTAGGTTTAGAATTAAGATAAACTTTAATAGCAGCATTTAATTCATCATAAGTTCTATAATCAGCCCAGAGACTAGAACGCAT
>CASDWO010000027.1 GCA_949284575.1 uncultured bacterium | reverse complement strand
TTGATATATTTATTATCTCATAAAATCACAAAAAAGACGAGACATTTTTGGATTGCAGTTATATCTCGTCTTATTAAGTATATCATACTTTTTTACTTTTTTGCCAATTAATTATTTATTTGTTTATGGCTGAGTAGTAACTTATATATAGAAGATTATTATTAATTTTTTAAAGAGATCTTGTCTAATGTTCATATTTATGATATGATTAATTAGACATTTATTTATGGCCTGTTGGTGAAGTGGTTTAACACGCGCGCCTCTCAAGCTCGTATTCACGGGTTCGAACCCCGTACAGGCTACCAAAAATGAATTAAACACCTAATTTAAAGGTGTTTTTATTTTTTTCTTAACTTGTTCTTTTGGTTCTACTTTATTAAGTCTTTCTTGATATTTTTCAATTTTTTCCATATACTTTTTACTTCTTTCATCAAACGTATCAATAGTCTTTAGTAGTACTAACAAATTATGCTATGCTACTGTTCCTAGAGGATCCCAAGGTTTTAATTCAATTGGTTCAAGTTTTAACTCATCAAGTAGTTCTTGCGATAAATATTTCTTATTAATAACTGCTTGATATACATACTTATCAAACCAAGTATCGCTAGCGACAAAATATCCTTTATTACCTACTTCTTCACCCCAACTATTTTCTATTTTCCATTTAGTAGGTACTCCTTCATCTAGATTAACACCTGTAATAACTACGATATGATTTATAGCACTCTCATAATTATTTAATGTTTCTTCTTTGGTCATAAAAAAATCTGTTTTAAAAGTATCATAGTAATTAAAACTCATATCATCAAAGACGCCATCAATTTCATCAATTGCTTTTTTAAAGTCACAACCAAGAAAAACAACTTCTTTCGCTTGTAACTGTTTAATAACTAATTTTTTTAACTCTTCAATAGAAAGATTTAAATATAAAGTTTTATTTCCTTCTATAACATTACCTAAATACTTAATAGTATAAGTTTTATTAAAAGGTTTATCTTGTGTTGGGTAATTTATAATGCATGCATAATCATTAACATTAATATCAGTATATTCATGATAGAATTCTAAAGGTATTATTCCTTTAATAATATGATATTTTTTATCTTTATCTGTATATTCATAATCAAATTGTTTAGGAGGAAGACCATAGCAACTAGCTAGAATCCTATAAATATCATCTAAATATAGACTTTTTAAATAATCAATATTTTCATTATTTGTAAATAATCTCGCATTAAATTGTCTTAATTTCCTATTTAGAAGATGGTTTACTTCGCTAGGATTTAAGCTTTGGTAAGTATCGCTCATTACTGTTTTAGGAACTAGGCCATATTTATTTATGATATTAACAAAAAGTTCCCATTGTCCTCCATCCTGTACTCCTTTTGTTAAAATATGGTATCTTTCTCTATCATCTATATCTCTATCTTTAAGTTCAATTAAACTTTCCATAATATAATTACATTTTTCTAATTTATCATAAAAAGAGATAAAACTTTGTGACAGTTCGAAATCTTCTAAATCGTATTTTTTACAAATAGATTCTCTTAATACATTACAGCCTGCATATATAAAAGAATTGCCAGCATTTTTTTGATCTGTTGCTTTTAAGGTGTCAAGATTAAGAGAAAAATTGAATAGTAACTCTCCTTCTTTTTCTTTATTTCTCATAATATCTCTAATTTTATTATTAACAAGGGCACATTTTACACTTTTATTTTCTATAGCATGTATATAATTACTATTAATTTCTGCAAGGATTTCTTTTTTTATTTCCATATTATCACCATCCTTTATATAGTATATCTCTAATAAAGATTTTAATACGACTTTTAATAGGAGAAATTTAATGGTAAAATAATTACAGGTGATTTTATGAAGATAGTTAATTTAGATAAAGTAGTTGATAAAAATAAGTTAATTCCTAATTTTAAAGGAAGCCATAATATATATAATTTTAAAATGGATAACGATACTTATTACTTTAAAGAAGTACCTAATAGAGAACTAGTAATGGAGATGATTTCTAAGTCTATTGCATTTCTTTTAGGAATACCTTATCTTGAAGAATCTATTGCTATTTTAAATGATAAATATGGACTACTTAGTGAAAGTTATTTAAAAGATGATGATAAAAGTTATAACTTACATAGCTTAATAGAAAATTACTTTTGTGAAAATAATGATGAAGAAGAACTATTAGATTATAGAAAGCTAGCTAGTTTAAATAATTTAGAAGATATTTGGTTTGCTCTAGAGGATAGATATGAAGATAAAAATATTGTTAAAAATCTTATGGATGGCATTACTAATATATTTATGTTTGATTTGTTAATAGGAGAATCTGATAGGACTTTAAGAAATATAGAGATAATAGAAAGTGATAATGGTATAACTCTTGCTCCTTTATATGATACTTCGAGTATATTAAGTGACAAAAGTACAGCTTTAGGTGTAGATGAAGATGATTATTTAAAGAGCGATATAGATAAATTAGATAAATTTTTAGAAAGCTCCGATACTTCTTCAAAAGAAAAATTCTATTGTTATCTTGAAACATTAGATTCTATTGGTATAGAAAAGATAATAGAAGAAACTGAAAGAGAAAATGATTTTGTAATAGATAATGATTTAAAGGAGGAAATAATTACTAAATTTAATAATCGTATAAATATGTTTAAAGAACATGAAAAAAGAGTTGGTATTTCAAAATAATCAACTCTTTTTAACTTTACAATATTCTTTAGTTACATATTATAGGATAAACTAATACTTACGAAAAAAATGGCTTATTTGCCATTTTTATAAAACTCTACTCTATTTTTAAATTCGTCAATACCAATAATTTTTAATAATTGATATAAATTAGGAGTCTTAACTCTACCTGTAAGTAGATGTCTAATCATCTCACAGACATCTCCTATATGACCTTTATATAAGGTTGGATCTTCTTTATACATTTTAACACTAGGAGCATATCCCATCTCTTCTGCTAGTACTTTAACCTGATTATACCAATCATCTTCACTATTAAAATCCCTGTATATCTCTATATATTCATTGATAACATCATAATCGATTTTCTCATCTATATCTTTATAGGTTTCATTTCTATCTTTATAGAATAAATCATTGAAGATATAAGCACTTTCAATTTTTATATCTTTATATGTTGCAATATCCTTACGAGGTCTTTTACTATCACGTTCTATATTTAAGAATGAAATTAACTTATCTTTATCTTTTACCATTAAATCATAAAACTCTTTATCATACTTTTTATAATACTCTAAAGCATCATTATAAATAGTTTCAGCACTAATTCTTGAAAAGTAAGTTCTACAGATATTATTTAACTTCTCCATATCAAATAAAGTTCCACCAGTAGGCATTTTCTTAAATGAGAATTTAAAGTCTTCAATAGATTTATCTTTATTTTGTAAATACCACTCTTCAAAGTTAGTATTTGCTAATGTTGCAAGATAAAGTCTAACACCTTCTTTAGGTATACCTGCTTCTTCATAGTAACTAACGGCAAATTCTGGATCTTTTCTCTTACTAAACTTACGGATTTTACCATCTTCTTTTTTAGTAAGTGGTGCGATATGTGCATACTTACATGGTTTAAAACCTAAAACTTGATTAAGTTGTAAATGTTTAGGAAAACTAGGTACCCATTCATCTCCTCTTAACACATGTGTTGTATGCATTAAATGATCATCTATAACATGAGCGAAGTGATATGTTGGAATACCATCTTTTTTTAGTATTACTTCATCAATATCGTTTTCAGGCAAAATAATATCGCCTTTAATTAAGTCATGTAAGATTATCTCATTATGAGAGTTTCCTGGTGATTTTAGACGAATAACATAACTATCACCATTATCTAAATGAGCTTTAACTTCTTCAAGTGACAAATCTCTATCAACAGCATAACTTCCATAAATACCAATTTTTTCTTTTCTTAACTCTTGACCACTTCTTATATCAGCGATCTCTTCTTCACTCATAAAACAAGGATATGCCTTACCTTCACTTACTAACTTCTTAGCATAAGCCTGATATATTTCCACTCTTTCACTTTGTAAATAAGGACCGTAATTACCATCTTTACCATAACCTTCATCATAATCTATATCAAAAGCTTTAAGTCCATTAAGAATAGCATCTATCGCTCCTTCTTTTTCTCTTTTACTATCAGTATCTTCTATTCTAAGATAAAAAACACCTCCAGTTTGTTTAGCTAGCATTGAACTAATAAAAGCCCCATATAGATTACCTACATGCATAAAACCTGTAGGGGATGGTCCAAATCTTGTAACATATGCTCCATCTTTTAGTTCTCTAGCAGGATACTTGGCTTCAATCTCATCAACAGTTACTTTGATATTAGGAAATAAAAGTTCCGCAAGTTCTTTATTCATCTAAATCACTCCATCTATTAAAAAAATAATTATCTAAATTGGCTGCCCCAGTTAGATTCGAACTAACGCGTAATGCGGTCAGAGCGCACTGCCTTACCACTTGGCTATGGGGCAATAAATAACAATTAAATTCTATCACAAAAAGGTTTTGTTGACAACTTGAAAAAAAGATATTTTTATGATAATATGAATACGTAAGGAAATCTTACATATAAATAAAAATGAGGAATACCTAGTTTTGCAGTTGGGTATTTACCTCAATTTTGTGGTATAACACCCTTATACAAGATGTATAGGGCGTTTTTATTTAAAGACAATTAAAAGTACAATAACAATTAATAATGCTACTACTAGAAAATCTTTCTTGCTCATAGGCAAGTCTCCTTTCTAACCATTAGAAATGGAAAAATAAGGAGATAAACACCCATTACTAAGTATTCCAACAATACACTATCATAAACATATCTATAAAACAAGCGAACAAAACAAACTTTATAGATTTTTTAATCTAATTTTTCTTATTTAGTTAATACTTTATCTGGTTGCTTTAGAATACTTTCTGGATGATGAAAAGCTTTTTGAAATAAACTTATAGTATATTCTTCTATATCCCAATGCTGTTCATCAATTGTTTTTTCCTTTTTATTTATCGTAAAACAATATACACAATCATAACCACGATTAAACTCACAATCTTCTTCATTATCTCTAAATACTGAATTGATTTCTTCAACACAACATACCATACTCATATCCCTAGCCATTATACCTATTGTAGGAGTATCAAAATATATTTCTCCGTTATCACCATACTCCCAAAAAGAAAAAATAACATAATTATAATTAAGACAAATATTAAGTTCCTGCCCTAAAAGTTCTTCTTGAAGATTTTTAAATCTACTTTTAACTATATTAGAACTAATTAAATCTAAAAACTGAATTAATCTTTTCTTTTGTTCAGTATTTTCATAATCACTTATCATATATTTAATTCTTTTACAATCTTCTTTTATTGCCTCTTGATATTCAAAAAACACTTCTAATTCGTCTTTAGACATATCGTTAGAATAATAACTTAAATATAGATAATCTATTATATCAGCTTCTTTCTTTTAATCAGTATTATTTTTCTTTTTATGATTAATTGAATAACCTAATCTTTTATCTTTAGGCATATTTTGAACATCTACAAATGCACAAATAGTAGCGGCACGACTTAGAATTTTATCAAAAGCTTCTTCTTTTTGTTTTTCAGTTAACTCTATATATCCATCTTGTTTTGGCATCTCAAAAGGACTGAATTGATAACCAACAGATGGACATATATCACTTAAACTTAACCCTTCTCTTCCTAAATAATCTCTATTTACACTAAAAGTTAAATATGTCTTTTTATTATTTGCTTTCTCTTCCATTTCTCTAATCTTTAAGACATTATAAATAATAGGTTTACATAGTCTAATCGCATCATCATAATTAATTTTATCTCCTATTATATCAATATCTAAAGTATCAAATAACTCTTTATACTCATCATTACCAATATTATCAACAAGATTAACTAAATTAATAGCATTTTGTTTTAAATTGCTAAGATACATATTAAAGTATTCTAAAGTAATTGGATTAAGTTCATAAGTAGATGCTTTTAACTTCTTCATAAAATTATCTGCAAAAATATGTGATTTGGTTTTATTACTATTATCCTCTTTAGGATTATTTTGCTTATCTTCCTTTTCTTTGTCTTTCAAAAATATAGTAATCTCTTCTTCTGTTAATTTTAATCCTGCACTATTAACATAATCTCTAATTTCGCTAAAAGAGATTCCTAAATTATCAGCACAAATAGAATAAATTATATATTTATCGATATAATCCCCATATTCACCATATAATGCATATCTTTCTTCTAAATTAACATATTTATTAATATTTATATCTATCTTTTTCATAAAGTTACCTCCATTAGAAAAATCAATGCAAAAGCTACATATATTTCTGCATTGATTTCATCATTTGATTAATTTGTTTTTGATTAGGTTTTCTACCCATTTGCATCATTAAAGCTTTAATCATTTCTTCATTAATAGGTGGATTTTTCTTCATATATCTTTTAGTAACAGTTCTTGCTATAAAGAAACCAATAATCGCTCCTATTACTAAACCTATTAAAATCATTAATATATCGTGTAACATAATAACACTCTCCTCACAACAATATATTACCTTAAATTAGAAAATTAAACAAGAATTTTCTTACTATCTAGAAAGAAATAATCTTGATTTTTAAAATCAACAGCAAAATAAGTGTTATTAATACTATTTAACTCATCAAAGAAGAAACAGTCATAATAATTAGTTTTAATTAACATATAAGCTCTTTTTACTATTAAGGTACTAATTTCATCATGAACAGTATTATTGTAATAATGAATATCTCCTTTCTTACTATAAGGAATACTTTGATGATATTTAACAAATAAATATCTATCAGTCTTATCTTTATCTATTTTCTTAGTTAATTGTCTAAATAGACTATACCCATAATTTAAATCTTCTTTTTTTAAAGTATAGATTTGTTCAAAAATATTATATAGAATACTAGGTTTATCTATATATAGATTCTTAAATTCATCTTTAAGTTCAAAAATAAAAAACTCTCTCATTATAATCACCATCTTAACTATAACAAGAAAGTTCTAAAATATTTGTCGAATTATTTAATTATCTCTTCTATTTTTAGAGCAATTACATCACTAGTGAAATTAAATTTTGCATTTATATCACTAGCTTTACCACTTAAACCAAATCTATCTACTGTGAATAAATAGTTATCATTATAAGCAAACTTATACCAAGAATAAGCAGATGATTTTTCAACAATAAATTTCTTTTTACCAATAGGAAGTAATTCTTCTTTTTCTAAATCACTTAATTTATTATATCTTTCAATACTTGGCATTGATATTATTCTAAAGTCATACCCTTTTTCAAATAAGACATTAACAATATCAAAAGCAAGATCTATTTCTTCTCCTGTGGCAATAATAATACCATCTAATTTTCTTTCTTCATGTTTAATAATATAAGCACCTTTTGAAACTAAAGGAACAGAAGATGTTTCTCTTACAATAGTCTCATTACGTCCTAAAATAATACAAGCTGGCTTGTTTTCTTCAAAGATAGTTTTATAAGTACCAATAACTTCATTACTATCACTTGGTCTAAACACTTCTAAATTAGGTGTTGCTCTAAGACTAACTAATTGTTCAACGGCTTGATGAGTAGGTCCATCTTCTCCTACTGTAATTGAATCATGGGTAAAGATATAAGTAACTGGTAGATTCATAAGACAAGATAGTCTTAATGCAGGTTTTAAATAGTCACTAAAAGTTAAATATGTTGAGACAAAAGGGCGATATCCTGATAAAGCAAGACCATTAGCAATACCTGCCATAGCTGCTTCTCTTACACCAAAGAAGATATTTCTTCCATTATAATCATCATGAGAAAAATCTCCCTTATCAGTTAAATATGTTAAAGTTGAACTAGATAGATCTGCTGCTCCCCCGAAGATTAATTTACTAGAATTTGCAAGGGAATTTAATACTTTACTGCTAGCTTTTCTTAGTGACTCTTTTTTTTCTTCAGGATAAGCATAATCTAGATCGGTTAGTTCGATTTTTTTATCATTAGACATCAATGAATCTAATAATTCTTTAGTCTTATCATCAAGATTTTGATATTTTTCTAAAAAGTTATTTTCTAATGTTTCACATCTTTCATTTATTAATTTTTGAAAATCTTCTAAAGCTTCATTAGAAACTGTAAAAGGAATATCTCTTAAACCTAGTTCTTTTTTTATATTAGTAATATCTTCATCATCTAGTGGTTTTCCATGAACTATATTTTTTCCAGCATTACGAGAGTATTTTCCTATTGTTGTTTTAACCTGAATTAAACTTGGTAAATCACTTGTTTTAGCATTATTGATCGCTTTATCAATTTCTTTAATATCATCACTAACAGTACTAACATTAAATCCTAGCGCTTTAAATCTAGTTTCAATGTCTTCAGTAAATGTCTTTTTAGTGTCACTATCAAGACAAACATGATTAGAATCATATAAAAGGATTAAGTTATTAAGTTTAAGATTACCTGCAAGTGATAGAGCTTCATAACTTATACCTTCCATTAAATCTCCATCACCGCATAGACAGTAGACTTTATAATTAATAATATTATTTTTTTTGTCATTAATTAAGGCTTCTGTATGTTTTTCAGCGATAGCCATACCTACTGCCATGGCAACTCCTTGACCTAAAGGACCAGTTGTTGCATCAACACCAGGTGTAACTCCATATTCAGGATGACCTGGAGTAATAGAATCTATTTTTCTAAAGTTTTTTAGATCATCAAGTTCTATATTAAATCCAGCCATTCCAAGAGTTGCATAAAGTAAAGCAGATCCGTGTCCTGCACTCATAACAAACCTATCTCTATTAAAAAAAATAGGATTATCTTTAGAAAATCTTAAATGATGAGCATAAACTGTATAGATGATTGAGGCAGCCCCTAGAACAATGCCAGGATGTCCACTATTAGCATTATGAATCATATCTATACCTAGGCCTCTTATTTGATTAACAATTCTTTCTTCATTAATATTATCTTCATTACTTTTATTAAAAGCTAGCATATTATCACTCCTTAATTAATACTATCATATCATATTTAAGAATTAAGTCAAAAAAAGTTTATTGCTTAACTAAAAAATATATGTTAGAATTTATTTGTAGATGCCGGTATAGTTTAGTGGTAAAACAGATCCTTGGTAAGGATCAGCGGTAAGTTCAATTCTTACTTCCGGCACCAGATTTTGATGTCAAACTTATACTTTTCAATTTTTCATAATAGTTGATTAGTTTGAGTTTTATTATTTAAAATAATATAATTTTTAGACTTTTTAGGGGGAGTAAAAATGTTTGTACCACATAGCCCAGATATG
>CASDWO010000026.1 GCA_949284575.1 uncultured bacterium | reverse complement strand
TTACTATGGTTATTTTATTAATATTATTATACTACAATTCTTGAGGTTTTTCCTTATTTTATGCCTAAAAAAGTGAATCTGTGGATAACACATTTTCACTTTTTTCTTGTCAAGTATTTTTTTCACCGAAACTCAAATATTATTATCAATAATTAACTTATGATAATGTCTTAAATTTCCACTAATAATGGGAATTCTCTTTCATCAATTAGAAAATTATATATTTCTTCTAATACTTGATAATAGTAATCTATTTTATCAATATTTTGATTAGTATTAGCATTAACATTTAAGATATTAAATAAATCTAAGTATACTCTTTTTACAATACTCTTATCATTACTCATTGTTAACATAATATTGTATAATCTTGTAAATACCATTTCTAAATTACAGTTAGATGAGATCCTACCTTCAAGCATAGCAATTTCTTTAGCTTTATCAATAGGTATTTCAGGATATGCCGTAATTATTTCATTTGCTACTAGATTTATTCTATCTTCTTCCAGCAAGTTACCATTATATTCATACTGCATACTATTTTCTAACCTTTCTTTTTACAGTCTCTTCAGTTATATTTTTAACAGTATCAACATCTAAATAAATTGTTTCTTCTTTACCACGTAAAACTTCTTTTAAGAAAGGTGTTCTTATATTATTCATTACAGTTTGCAAACTTCTTGCACCTGTATTAAGGTCATAGGCAGCATCTGCAATAGCTTCATAAACACCATCTTCTATTATTAATTTCTTACCATGTGAAGTTATCCATTTTTCAAAGCCAGCAATAGGACTTATTGTAGATTCTTTTAAAATTCTAAGTAATGACTCTTTAGAATATTCTTCAGTATGAAGAAATGTATTAAACCTACCTGCTAATTCTTTTTTTAGACCAATATCAATTAAATCTTCGACTGTAATAGTATAACTTTCATTATTTTGGTCGTCTGTTCTATTGCCAAAACCGATAATTTGTTTCTTTTGAGTCTTCTTATCTCTTAAATCTGTTAGAGCAGCTAGACATACGAAAGTTAATTTAGAAGTATCAAAGCTGACTATTCTCATATTAAATGGATTATCACCTACAACAATTTCATATGTTCCTCCACCCATAAAGTCAAGTAATTGTTGTTGAACAGCTTTTTTCATCTCTAATAAACCGTTCTCACTGCTATTTGCTAATTTATCAAATTCATCAAAGACAATAATACCTCTTTGTGCCTTTTCCAAATTGCCATTTGCTTGTTTATATAGTGTTTCTAAAGTATCAGTAATATCTCCTCCGACATATCCAGTTGAAGAATAGTTAACAATTGAAGTTGATATAAATGGTATATCTAATTTTTTTGTAATTTCTCTTGTAATTGATGTTTTACCAGTTCCTGTTGGACCATCAAGGAATATTATTGACCTTTCACCATCAAAAGTATAATTTTCTTTTACTAAGTCTTGGTTGTTAACAATATTATAAAATAAATCTTCTACCGCTTTTTCTTGGCCAATAAACTTGGCTTTAATATCGTCAAGTATAGCCCATAAATCTTCACTATCTAAATCCATTTTTTTCTCTTCTTCATTTACTGATGGCTTTTTTCCTGGGAAAAGTTCTTTAATAACATCATTATTTGGTTGTATATACTTATTTAAATTAGATGTATTCAAACCAGCATTATTTTTTTTATTAGAAAAATCCTTTTTTTGTAAAAGTCCATTTAATATTGCATAATTTTCCACAGCTTTAAAACTAGGATGGTCACCAAACCACATTCCTCCTATATTATAAGCATTACCAAAGTAATTCATTATATCAGAACCATTTATAGAAGTTGCTCCACGCAAACAAGAAAAAATAATTTCTGGAGTTATAACATCAAATTGATAGTATGATGCCTTTTTTGTGGCTATAGACATTATATCTAATTTTAAGTTTTTATCATAGATTTCACTATATTCACTTTTATCTAATCTTTTTATATCTTCTTCTTTTATATCAATAAAATCAAATAAATCACTTGTTTTTAAATCATCATATTCTTCTAATATTTTACTAAGATCATTATCTAATAAAAATCCTGCTATATATAAGGATATTATTCTTTTATCTAATTTTGAAAAAATATAATTTTTATTAGTCACTAGATGTTTTACTGTTTTATTAATTTCCTTATCTTTTATTGTTGAATAAATATCCATTGCTTTATTTAGATATTCTTTTGTTTCTTCATCAAAATTTTCATAGGTAAAATCTAACATATATAAAATCCCCTTTGCTTTTCGTAGCTCATATTATATTACAAATAATACCCTATGTCTAGTATTAAATATAAAAGATAGAGATATTAAACCATCTATAGAAAGTCATATATATGACTTGCAGATAACTTTAGTTATAGTTTTAAGATATAAAGTCAATAGTATTAATATTATAGACCTATATACATATTATATAAAAAAAGATGATAATTTTATTTATAATAAAGAAAAAAGTACCATTTTCATTATTCGAAAATAATACTTCTATCATTACTATTAAATATTCTTCTAATCCTAACTCTTATTTTATTACCTAAAAAACTAATTTTAAAACTTTTTTTCACTATTATTATCTATTTTTTTGTATAAAATTTTAATGCCAATTTTTTAGTACTGTTTTGCAAACTATCTGGAGTATAAGTTTTTAATAGTAACAAACTATAAAACAGTCTAGGATGTTTTCCCAAAAATTCTTTAATTCCAGTTAAATTTTCCACTTCAAAATTAGCATTTACTCGTCTTAAATAATATCTATATATATCATTATAAGGATTAACCGCATTATCCATCCAAGGTTTAATTCCTAAAAAGCCACAAGTATGAATAATTTTAGGATTTCTTATATTTTCTTTAAGACTTCTATAATCATTATTTGTTACCTTACAATAATAATCTAAAGTTCTATCAGTTATTGAAAACATAAAAGGAGACACATTATAAGACTCTTCCAACGGTTTTAACTCATCTTTTAAAACAACATTAATTAAATCTTGATCGGGATAAGAAAAATCAAAATCTCTATTGTACTTAACAAAATCAACAATCTTCTCTTGATAATTATTTTCTATCCAATTTTTAGGATCTAAATATAAAACTCCAGAATTATAATAATTATCCACATTTAATTTTCGACAATAAGATGGTAAAGCACTATCTTTAACAGCATATATTCCCTCTTGATATTTTTCTAAACCTCTTAAATCATCTATTACTATCGTATCAGAATCTAAATAAAGAATTTTTTCCATATTTTTAACTTTATCACCTAATATTTCTTGAAAAAATAATCTCGCATTAGCAACCTGAGTATTTAGCCATTTAGGAATATTATATTTTTCAATATTAAACTCTTCAATAGGATATACAGTTAATTTAAAAGCAGGATAAAGACTAATTATCTCTTCAAGTAATTTATAATCTTCTTTAACCAGTCCTTCTGTCATTAAATTAATATTTATTTTAGTATCTAAAGCTAAATTAGCATTTTCCATTAAAGAAACAAGTGATGCTAAAGTAACAAACAAATATTTTTTATTTGTTGCATATAATATATCTATTTTATCCATAATATTTCACCAGTACTTATACTAAAGCAATTTTTATTTCTCGTCAATTATTTTTACTATTAATATTCTTAAAGCATTAATAATAGCGATAACTGAAACACCAACATCAGCGAATACTGCCGCCCACATTGTTGTTACTCCTAAAGCGCTTAGTATTAAAACAAGGATTTTAACCGTAATAGCAAAAATAATATTTTCTTTTACTATATGCATAGTCTTTTTACTTATTTTAATTGCATCAGCAAGTTTAGATGGTTCATCTGTCATAATTACGATATCAGCAGCTTCTATTGCCGCATCACTACCAAGCCCTCCCATTGCTACTCCTATATCTGACAAAGCAAGAACAGGAGCATCATTAATACCATCACCAATAAAGACTAACTTACCATCAATACTTTCATCTTGCATTAAAGATTCTACTTTTTTAACTTTATCTTGAGGTAGTAGTTCAGCATAATAATTATCTAGTTTTAATTTCTTTGAGACATTTTTACTAATTTCTTCTCTATCTCCTGTTAACATTACTATTTTCTTAACATTATTTCTTCTAAATTCTTTAACTGCTTTATAGGCATCTTCTTTAATCTTATCAGAAATAACAATAGAACCTGCGAAAAGATTATCAACAGCAATATAAATAATAGTACCAACATCATTACTCTTTTCATAGTCAATATTATATTCATCCATTAATTTTAGATTACCTACTAAAACTTCTTTAGACTCTACTTTAGCTATAACTCCTTTACCTTTAAGTTCCCTAGTTTTCATAACTAGTTTTTCATTAATAGCTTTACCATAAGCCTCTTTAATAGATAAAGCAATTGGATGATTAGAGTAATTCTCTGCATAACTTGTATATTTTAATAACTCCTCCTCGGAGTAACCTACAGGATTAACTTTCTGCACTTTAAAGATTCCTTCTGTTAATGTTCCTGTTTTATCACAAACAACTATCTCTGTATTAGCAAGAGCTTCTAAATAATTACTCCCCTTTACTAAAACCCCTATTTTAGAGGCAGCCCCAATCCCAGCAAAGAAACTTAGAGGAATTGATATTACTAAAGCACAAGGACAAGAAACAACTAAAAATGATAAAGCTCTATAGATCCAACTTTTAAAAGAAGTATCCAATATTAAAGTAGGAATAAAGGCAAGAAAAATAGCGATTATTACAACTATTGGTGTGTAATATTTTGCAAATTTACTAATAAAGTTTTCTGATTTAGATTTTCTACTACTAGCATTTTCTACTAAGTCTAAGATTTTACTAACAGTAGAGTTTTGAAACTCTTTAGTTACTTTTACTTTTAGTATTCCTTCATTATTAATACATCCACTTAATACTTCATCACCCTCAACTACACTTTTTGGCATAGATTCTCCTGTAAGGGCAAGAGTATTAAGAAAAGAGTTACCTTCTACTACAATACCATCTAAAGGTATCTTTTCACCTGGTTTTATTAAGATAATATCACCAACTTTAACTTTATTAGGATCTACTCTTTCTGTCTTTTCATCATGATAAAGATTGGCATAATCTGGTCTTATATCCATTAATGCTGAAACTGATTTTCTTGATTTATCAACAGCATAACTTTGGAATAATTCTCCTACTTGATAGAAAAGCATTACTGCGACTGCTTCAGGAAATTCACCAATAAAAAAGGCTCCTATGGTTGCAATAGTCATTAAGAAATTCTCATCAAAGACTTTTCCTCTTGTTATATTTCTTAAGGCTTTTAAGATGATATCATAACCTACTATTAGATAAGAGATAATAAATAGAATGTCATTAATGATAACATTATCTAGTTTAAGGATAAATGCTAGTATTAGTAAGATAAAAGATATAACAATTCTAATTAATTTTTTTCTCATCTTTTTAGTCATTATTATACCTCCTCAATACTAACATCAGGCTCTTCTCTTCTTATTGTTTTTTTAATTTGTTTTAAGGCATTATTTATATTATCTTCATTACAACTAAAAGTTAATCTTTCCATCATAAAACTAATAGAGACATTTTCTATTAAATCTATTTTTCTTAAAGATTCTTCTAAAAGATTGGCACAATTAGCACAATCTAATCCTTCTATTTTATATTTATAATCTTTCATATTATTTCCTTCTTTCTATCCTTTATGATTAATATGTTCTAGTCCTATTTCAAATAATTTAACAATATGATCATCATCTAGAGTGTAATATACTTCTTTACCACTTCTTCTGCATTTAACTATTCCACTTCTTCTAAGAGTTGCTAATTGATGAGAAACACTTGATTTAGTCATATTTAAGACATTAGCTAAATCACAGACACACATTTCATCTTGATCAAGTGCAAAAAGGATTCTACATCTTGTTGTATCACCTATTAATTTAAATAAATCTGCTAAATGATTAAACGTATTTTCATTAGGCATTTTATTTAAGACTTTATCTACTGCTTCCTTATGAATAATATTACAGTCACATGAAAATTCATTTCTAGACATATTATCACATCCTATTAATATTATATGTTATAGTTGAACTATTACTCAACTATCTTCATTATAGTTGAACGTTCATTCAATTGTCAAGAAAAAATATTTGTAAATAAAATTAATCAGTGCTATTATATATATAAATTTGAAAGAGGGGGTATTATGTTAGACAACAAATTATTTATTTCTTCCAATTTACCTGCTCCTTTAACACATGATGAAGTGATTGAATATATAAAAAAGGCTCATAATGGTGATTTAAAAGCTAGAGAGATGGTTATTAACCATAACATTAAATTAGTTTTAAATACTGTGTTAAAGAAGTTTAATAATACACCATATGATAGTGAAGAACTTGTAGCGGTTGGTATATTAGGGCTAATAAAAAGTGTTGATACTTTTAATATCGAAAAAAAATAAAATTTTCCACTTATGCTGGTACATGTATTAATAATGAAATTGGTATGTTTATTAGAAAACAAAAAAAACATTTATACGATGAAAGTATAAATTGTTGTTTAAAAAGCGATGACAAAGGAAATGAAATTACATTAGAAGATACTCTAGTTGATAAATCTGTTGATTTTGTTAGTGACATTGAAGAAGATTGTACTAATAAAGTAGTTAGGGAATTAGTAAATAAATTGCCAGATAGAGATAAAGAGATTGTATCACTTTGTTTTGGTTTTTACGATGATAAAGTATATAGCCAAAGCGATATTTCTAAAAAATTCAACTTATCAAAAGCTCATATTTCTAAAATAATTAAAAAAAATGTAAATAAAATTAAAGAAGAACTAATTAAATTGGGAATTGTCGATGAAATTAGTGAAAAACTAGTTAGAAATAGAGAGAATGAAATAATGCCAAAAAAATTAAAAAGTATATACGAATATTTTGATAAATATAGTAAAGAGGAAATTGATGAAGTTATTTTAAGACTTTCAGATAGTGAAAAAGAATTATTATATGCTAGATATGGAAATGATTTAGAAAATCCTATTAAAAATGATAATTTTGATAAAAAGAAATCAAATAGGTTTTATGGGTGGCTTCTACCAAAAATGAAAAGCATGTTATCAAGTTTAAAAAAGAAAGAAAATCTTAAAGATACAGAAGATGAAATATCCTTAAAGCATAGTAATAATAATGTTGATAAAAAATCACAGACTTTATCTGTAGAAGAGGATTTAACTAAAGATGACTATATAAAAATATTAGATATGATGAAAACTCTAAAGTTTAGTGATATACTTAATGTTTTATCAGTTAAAGAAGCAATTATTATTTGTTTAAGACTAGGCTATGTTGATAATAAATATTTTTCTACAAAATCAATTGCAGATTTTTTAGGCATTGAAGAAGAAGTTATTGAAACTACTAAAAAAGTACTATTATTATATAAAGAGAATATTAATAACTTTATTGATAAAGCAGTTGAGATAACTACAAGTACTCAGTATGTTAAAGACAATAACCAAAAAGATAGTAAATATATAAAATAACAACTATCTTTTTTAATTATAACTATCTAATTCTAATAAATCTTCTAAATAACTTCTTTTAGGATTTAAAAACTTATTTAATTCTTCTTTAGAATTCCTCTTATTTATAAAGTGGAGATTAGCAAATTCTATTTCTAGATTATTATCTTTTAGATATTTTAAATATTCTTTGTAGTATTATATCATTTTTAATTTACCTTTAACAATAATGAGATAGGCATTAGATATTTCTTTTGCTAGTTCTAGTATTTCATCTTTGAACTCTATTTTTATAGTTGTTTTTTCATTTTTTTAGCATATTAATATCCCTCTCTTCTAATTTAAATTTATATTATCATTTAAGATTGATAAAGGCAACATCTGTGATTTTTTTACGATATTTCTTATGACAATCATTACGACATTACTTGCAAAGCTTATTAGTAAGTGATACAATCTTTTAAAATATTTTTAAATAGAGGTGTAGTTAATGAGACGATATAAACAAAGTGAAATAAAAGAACTTGCAACTATTCTTAAAAATGATGGTGTTATTAGTGTACCTACTGATACTGTTTATGGTATCTGTGCTAGAATTAATTCAAGTAAAGCTTATGATAAATTAGTTAGTGTTAAAAATCGTCCTTCCAATAAATCTTTCCCTATTATGTGTAGTGATATAGAACAAATTAAAAGTATTGCTATCATAGATCAAAAAGCTCTCAAGTTAATTAAAGCTTTTATGCCAGGTCCTATTACTTTAGTCTTAAATAAAAGACCTGATGTACTTTCATATATTAATAATGCAGGGACAAAAAAAACAAATGAACTTGCTATTAGAATGGCCACTACTCCCTTTTTAAAAGAATTAATTAAAGAAGTGGGAAATCCTATATTTTTAAGTAGTGCAAATATTTCTGGAAAAGATGTATGTAAAAGTTTAGATGAAATAGAAAAAGAATGCCCTACTCTTGATGGAATGGTTCTAGGCTATATATCTTTTGGAGAAGCTAGCACGATAGTTGACCTTACGGGTAATAATATAAAAATTCAAAGACCAGGACCTATTAAAGAAGAAGAGATTATGGAAGCTCTTAGAAGTTATTGTCATTAGCTTATTATCTTATTATAACGTTATTGCGTAACAGTAAAAAAGAAGAAACAAATAAAAACATAGCTATTAAACTATGCTTTATTTAAAAAAGATAAATATCCTAAATAAGCTTCATAAATATCAACCTTACTAGTTACTTCATATGGAGCATGCATATTTAAGACTGCTACACCTGCATCAATTACTTTTACATCTAAATTAGCAAGAATATAAGCAATTGTACCTCCACCACCAATATCAACTTTGCCTAACTCTGACACTTGATAACTAACATTATCACTATCCAAGATATTTCTAAGTTCTGCAATAAACTCAGCATCAGCATCATTACTTCCACTTTTACCACGAGAACCTGTATATTTACAAAATACTAATCCCCGAGCTAAATATGAAGCATTTCGTTTATCCATAACACTAGCATACATAGGATCATATCCCGCATTAACATCACTAGATAACATCTTAGAATTAGCAAAAACTCTTCTTACCGCTACAAAACTATCTTCACCTAATAACTGACAAATCTCTGCTACAGTATTTTCATAAAAAGTAGAACACATACCAGTAGATCCCACACTACCTATTTCCTCTTTATCAACTAAAATACAGCTCACTGTCTTATCAGACCCTTTAGAATCTAATATAGCCATAAGAGAAGAATAAGCACAACTTCTATCATCCTGTCCATATGCTAAAACCATACTTCTATCTAAGCCCATATCACGAGCTCTTCCTGCAGGTACTACTTCTATTTCACTAGATAAAAAATCCTCTTCTGTTATATCATATTTTTCTTTTAATAAAGAAAGTACATTAGCTTTAACCTCATTCTTATCTTCACCTTTTAAAGGCATATTAGCTATTAATACATCTAAAGCTTCTCCTTCAATTAATTTATCAGATGTCTTTTTCATTTGTTCACTAGCTAAATGAGGAAGTAAATCTGTTATACAAAATACAGGATCATCTTCTTTTTCTCCTATATTAACATCTATCTTTGTACCATCTTTTTTTACAATGACTCCATGCAAAGCTAACGGAATAGTAGTCCATTGATATTTCTTAATACCACCATAATAATGTGTATCAAAATATGCAAAATCAGTATCTTCATATAAAGGATTAGCTTTTAAATCAAGTCTAGGTGAATCAATATGAGCTCCTAATATATTCATACCATTAGTAATAGAATCTTTTCCAATAACAAATAAAGCAACGGCTTTTCCTCTATTATCAGCATAAATTTTATCACCAGGTTTTAATCTCTTTCCTTCTTTTATATAATCCACAATATTGTGGAAACCTTTCTCCTTTGCACGCCTTATAATTTCTCTATTTGCTTCTCTTTCTGTTTTAGAAACAGTTAAAAACTTCTTATAATCATCACCCATTTCAAAAACTTTAGAAACTTCTACTGCATCATACTTCTTCCAAATATTCTCTTTCAACATAAATCATCCTTTCTTAATCTAGTATATCACTCTCTTACAACTTTATACAAATCTATTTTCTTAATAAATTACGAAAAAAAAGACTATTTTAAAATAATCTCTTTCTTATAAATGATAATATTTCATATTTTTATTATAATCATTTTCTACCATCTTAGCAAAATTAACACCTAAACCAACTGGAATACCTGTCATAATACCATCATAGATAATTACATCTTTAAACGGTAAAAGCGTCATAATAACTAAATAAGGTAATTGTTTATAAGAAATAATCTCATCAATATTAGAATTAACTCCTTTAATCATATATACTTTATAATCACTAACAACACCAGTATATTCTTCTTCAAACTTTGCAATCACAACTGTTTCTCTAATACCATCTTTAAATTTCTTAATTACATTTAAATCATCTTTAGTAAATTTATGAGGATTTTCTATTATATAGGAATCTATAATATTTTCTTTATCACTAAAAAGATATTCTATAACAGGTACTAAAGTATTAGGATCTAAAAAATGTTGTTTATATATTTTTTTAAGACTAGTATTAATATGATATTTATTATTCACATATTCTAACAAAGAAAAGTATAGATCATAAAATTTCTTAGCATCCTTTTCATTTAAATGAGCATTAGTTTGTTTTACATATTCTTTTTCTTTTTTTATATCATGCTCTATTGTTTCTTTAGATTTCTTATAATATTGATTAGGAGTCATTCCATTTAAAGCACCTGAAGGCATATCATCAAGAGCTTTATCCATTAAATCAAAAAAATTAGTCAAATCTATATGTTCCATCTTTAAAATAGGTACATTACTAATTGATTCTTTTAACTCTTCTCTTCCTTCATTTAATAAAGCACAAATTCTAAATTCTTCTAAAGTTCTATTCCAAAAGAAAGGTAAAGCTTTAATTTCTCTAAGAAATTTAGAAACTATTTTATTACTAGTATCAAAATTATTATAAAATATATTCTTATACATATCTAAATCAAAATTTGAGTTAGAAAGTAAAGCATATTTTTTCCTATTTTCATCTAATCTATCCATCACATAATAATAATCACTATACATTGCTACAATCATTTTACTATCTAAAGATTCTATATATTTATAATCAAGCATAACATAGTATCTAAACAATTTATTATTAACAATATGTTCTCTAAGTTCCTCTTCACTATGATCAAATAATTGCAAAGCTATACTTATAAGTGTCTCTACAAGTACATTACCATTAACCTTACAAAAACCAACTAAAAATTCATTAAGTTCATCTAGTTTTTTAGCATTTTTCATATTAACTTTAGATAAAGCTAACAAAATATTATCTTTAAATTCATCTGCTATAAATAGCCATCACTAAAATCATAACCAATTAACATCTTATTTATTAAAGTAGATATCTCAAAATCATATTTTTCATCGCTATGATTAATCTCTTCACCACTAGCAAGTCTTTTTAAAAGCTTAAGTTCTCTTACTGTACAAATATCAATTATATTATGATAATCACTATAAAAATTATTGATAAATAATAACATTTGCTTTCTTGTAATCTTATCATATTCTTTAAAATCTAAATTAATTTTACTATAAAGATCAAATATAAACTCTTTATTAAGCTTATCATCTAATACTTGCATTATTCTTCAGTCGAGTAGACGACTCGACCCCACCTCTCTTTCTTTCTTTAGTGAGAGGAAGTCTGTCGCCCCTCACAGAACCGTACGTGCGGTTTTCTCGCATACGGCTCTTCATATAAGCCATTTGCTACTCAAGTTATTTCATATATTCATTTTGCATTGGCTTAATGCATCTAGCACATTAGCATTGTTTCATATATAAATCGACTTATATGCTAGTCCCTTCGCTCCAGAGTCATTACTTCCTTCTTTGCTACTATGAACTAGTCCGACTACTTATAAATCATTTGCCTTACTTAGTTTACAAAACCTTGCTTCGGCATACCTGTTACTATTGGTGTTTTAAACCGTTTAGAATTAGGAATTTATAAGTTCTCCCAGGTATGCTTAATATATCAATGATATACTCGCCATGCTCTATTGACCCCGGTGGCACTCTCACGATATCTCGCTTATCGATATCGCCGTTATTGTCTGCTGTGAAGTGGAACACATCGACTACCACTATTTATATTTAACGAGGCTGAATCGCTTCACACTTTCGTATTACGGCTCGTATTCTCGTTTACCTACGCTTAAATCTAATCTCACGACTTCGACTCCAAGGCTAACTAATGGCGACTTGCTAGGTCTTACCATGTCGGTTTCCCACCCGACTATATATTAAACACCGAACTGGCGCACCCACTTTTTTTGTCATATTATACCATTATTTATATAAAATATCTATATCAACAAAACCATTAATTCCATCAATAATCCCATCTTGACATAACTGCCACATCATATAATCTTTAGAATAATCAGTCTCATCTGTATAATGAGCAAGCCATACTTTATTTTTATTATATTTCCAAATAGCATTTAAATAATTCTTACTACCATAAAGCATGGTATCATAGCCTTTATCTTCTAAAGTAGAAAAATAAGACTCAGCTACTTCATTTAAACCAAATAAACTAAGATTCATACTATTAAATGATGTAAATGACTCAAAATCAAAAGCAACAGGTAAAGAAACATCATAATCATTTATTTGCTTAATAACCCACTTAGCCTGTTTCCTAGCTTCTTTCTTACTATCAGCATAAGAATAAAAGTAAATACCTACCTCCAAATTATTTTCTAAAGCATTTTTAATATTTGCTTCAAAATAAGGGTCAAGTACATATTCTCCTCCTACACCATTTTGATGACCTACTCTAATAATAACAAACTCTGCTCCTGCTTCTTTTACTTTAGCAAAATCAATATCTCCTTGCCACTTAGAAACATCAATACCAACTAGAGTATTATCACTCTTATGTTTATCTAGTATTTCTTTAAAATCAGTATAGACAACTTCATTATTAGAACCACCAGAATTAACTTTAGGTTCATAAACATTTAAAGTAAAATTAATACTTTCTTTATTACCACTACTATCTTCTGCTTCATAAACAAGTGAATAGTTTCCAGCAGTATTTAAATCATAGTCTCCTTTAATTTTACAGCTAGGATTACTATCATAATTATCAGCACAGAGTATTTCATCTTCTAAATTTACATCTTCTCCTACTCTAACACTATAACTATTAGCAAGCCATATTAAAGGCTCTTCCAAATCCTTAACTTCAACCTCAAAAGTACCTTTTCTCTTTCTTTCATCACTATTTAAATAAATAAATTCTACTTCTACTTTACCTAACTTATTAGTATTAATTTTATTATTATCAACAATCTTACCATCCATATTTTTAATAAAGTCATTAACAGATACATCACTATATACATTAACAGAAAGATCATCTTTTAAAGTAAAGCCACTATTATCAACAACTATTCTTGTATTAAAATAAATAATTAAAGCAATAATTAAGATAATAATTAAAAAAATAGCAGCTATTATAAGAATTTTATTCTTATTCAAGATCATCACCTCCAACAAACCTCGTTGTTAACACCAATTTCAATTTTTCCTTACCTTTATTATATCATCTTTTTCTAACTCGCCAATAAGTAAAGATGAATTTACATTATGTTTCATAGAATTACTAACAACGTCACTCTCACTATAATTAGCATAACAGTACTTACAAAAGTGTTTACAAGAGTTATAATATCCAATATCAACCATTTCTACACAGTTACAAAGTCCACCTTTTCTAATTCTACTTTTCTTAAACTTAGTCTTACCAGTTAATTTACTAGCAAGTTCTACGCCTAAACAATCCCCTTTAATAAAACCATACTCTACAAGATTTTCTTTTTCAAAACAAGTTTGTACTGTCATATTATAATTACTTGCAATAGAACTAAAAGATGTCCCTATTGTTTTATAATCTTCACTGGTAAAAGGTTTAACTCTTAAGACACCCATATTTTTTCTAACATTTTTATAATCATCTATAAAAGATACTATAATATGTTTAACATAACCATTAAGCAAATTACAAAGTCTATCAAATGCTTTAATATGATAATCTAAATTATACGTATCACTTAAAAATATAGGATCATATCTAACATAAATATTATCAGCACCAATTATTTTAGATATTTCTATAACACTTTCAATTATTTTATCTTTATCTAATACATTAGGTTCAATATCTCTTTTATAAGGAGTAATCGTAACATTAAATAGTATAGGCTTATTTATCTCTTTTAAGTAAGGAACAATAGGTCTAGGATTCTTAGTACAAAAGTAGATTAAATCTACATCATTAAAGTATATTCTACTAACCTGTTTCTTATAAAAAGGATTTCTAACATCTACAAATCCTTCTTTTAATCTATTCATAAACCAAGGAGTATAGAATGCTACTATATCACATCTACCACTTACAAAAAGAATCATAAATATCACTACCTTAACACATCTAATATTACGAAAACTCGTAACTAATTTATTACATCTTATCTTGCTATACAGAAATTAATTTGATACTATATTTATAAGGAACATTTCAATATGAGTGTCGTCTCCTTTCAACATATGAAAGGAGGCTTGATAAAAGTGAAAATCAAAACTTTTATATTAAGACTTTTAAAGTCTTTTGCTTTTATTATTTTAAGCCTTACCATATTGGTAGTAGCTATAAAAATATAAAAACGACACTCAACAAATAATGTTTGAGTGTCAAAACCAATCTTTGGAGGCGACATTCACTCGACGAATTGAATTGTTCCTCTTTTTATATTGTATGAAAATTTTTCTTACATATACACTATATCATAATTATTACATTTATGCAAATGTTTCTGATAATAAATTTAAGCTATGTTAAGCTATTTCACAATCATATAATTCTCTATACTTACTACATCTTTTATATAATTCTTTATGTGTACCAATATCAACAATATTCCCGTCATCTACAACTACTATTCTATCACATTTATTAACAGTAGATAATCTATGTGCAATAATTAATATTGTTTTATCTTTATCTAATCCATATATAGCTTTCTGAACTTTATCTTGAGTAACACTATCTAAAGCACTTGTCGCTTCATCAAAAAGAATAATATTACTTTTCTTTAAAAGAGTTCTAGCAATAGCAAGTCTTTGTTTTTCACCACCACTTAACATCACTCCCCCTTCACCAACAAAAGTATTAAATTTATCATCAAGATCCATAATTACATCATAAATATCTGCCTTCTTACAAGTCTCTTTAACTTCATCATTGGAAGCATCTAAATTTCCTATTTTTAAATTATCTAATACTGAGAAATTAAATATATAAGGACTTTGCGAAATTAAAGATATATTTTTTCTTAATGACTTATTAGAAATATTATTAATATCTTCTCCATCAATTAATATCTTTCCTTCATTTAATGAATATAACTTAGTTAATAATTTAAATATAGTACTTTTTCCACTACCAGAACTACCAACAAAACCTATTCTTTCCCCTTTATTAATAGTAAAACTTATATTATTTAAAACATTATCTTTATCATAAGCAAAAGAGACATCTTCAAACTCTATTTTTCCATTTAATTTATCTATTCTTTTACCTTTATCACTTTCTTTATCAAAAGTATCTCCTATAACTTCAAATACTCTTGTAGCACTCAAATTAAAATTCTTAACATACATATTAAAACTATTATAGAAATTTAATAAATTATCTATTCTAGACTTATACGTATATAAAATAACAAAGTTAGCAATAGTAAGACTATTTAAATAAACAAGTAAACTACCTAATGCAAAAAATATAACATCAAATAAATCACTTACACTTCCTGAAATAAATTGAAAATTAGATGTCACTTTAACAATACCTATTCTTTCATCATTAATATCTTGTAGTTGTTTTCTTGTTTTCTTTAATATACCAGACTGAGCATTTAATAATTTAATATCTTGTAATCCTCTAACTATCTCTGATATAAGACCAGTTTTCTTCTCACTAATTAATCGCATTTTTTTAGTTCTCTCATAATAAATATTTGTTCTCTTAGTCTCTATTATAACTATAATTATAAAAGAGATCACAAAATATAAAAACATATATTTATTTATAACAAACACTGCTAGAAAAACACCTATATTAGAAATAATATTTATAGTAACAGAACACAACTGCGAAAAAGTATTAATTATCTCTTCTGTATCATTATTAATTCTATCAACAAACATTCCTGTAGTATTATCTTCTAACTCTGATGTTTTAATTTTCAATGTCTCTTCAAACATTTTAATTTGTGCATTTGTAGTAGCTTTTATAGAATAAAGTTCAAAAATTCTTCTAAAGAAATATGCTACTATATTTCTAAATATCTCTATAAAGAATATAATAATTGCCACTAACATCAAGTCTTTTAATAATCCATCTGTAAGTTTTAAAAGTAACTGTGCAGAAAACAAAGGTAAAATAAAACCTATCCCTGCAAGTACTAATGATAAAATAGCAAGTAGTACAAAATATAGTTTCTCCTCCTTAACAAAATACCAACTCATCTTTAAATTTGTCTTCAATTCTTTAAAATTATTTTTAATCTTTTTCATCAAACTCCCCCTTCAAAAAGATTTACAACTTAAGCATAACATTACAGTTAACTGGAGAGTCAATAGTTTTTTCGCATAAGAAAAGAAGCAGATAAATTCTACTTCCATAAATTATTTTAAAATTTATTTACAAGCTCTTCAATATTAAAATATACACCTTTATTAACTTTAGATTCAGGATAATCTTTAGAGTTACCAATGTTTATTAAATTATCTTTATCAACAACATCAACACTTTTAACACAATTATCAAATTTACCCATTATATACTTACCATATTTATTTTCTAACTCTTCTAAAGAACGAACTGTTACAAATAATCTCATTTTCTTATCTAATATTCTATTAAACTCTAAAATAACAGGTACATCACATAGACCATCTAAGAAAAAGGTAAACAAGATATTATTGTCTATTGAAATATTAACTAACTCATCAATTAAAATATTACCTAACCTATTAATCTTTTCATTACCAATAATAAATATAGCAGTTTTCTCTTTTATATTAGATAAATCAATATCATTACCTAATAAATTATTAAGTAACATTTCTCTTACACAAAACTCATTTAGTTTTTGTTTCATTACAGAAAGAATACTATCTCTAGTCTCAACAGGTGCATAAACAGTAGTACTTCCTGCAATATAGATAGAATCAAGAACATCTAAACTATCAAAGTACTTAGTAATCTTATCGTTTTTATTAATCATAACCTGAATACTACCTAAATTAATCTCTTCTTCTTTTCCTTCTTTAAATAGTATTAAAACTAAAGCCATAAAATAATCTGCTGCACTATTTTCCCAAAAAGGATCAATATAATGATTATCAGTCTTAAATATTTCAAGTCCAAGTTCTTTAATCATTTCCACTGCTTTATCCTTATTACCTTCTTTATAATATTTATGAGGTAGTATTAAAGGATTAAAACTATTACTTTTATAAGCATCATCTAAATTAAAAACCAATGTATTATAATTATTCTTATCAAGTTCACTCTTAAAGGTACCAAAGTATTCATTTTTATTATCTAAAATTAATAAATTTTCTCCATTTTTAATAGAGTTTATTACTTCATTAAACATAACACCAGTAGTCTTATAAGTATTAACTTCTCCAATTATTAAATTTGTATTTTTCATAAAACATCACCTTTCCTAAAATATTGATTTCTTCTTAATAATTTCTTTATCTATAATTTTATCTGTTATCTTACCATCTTTAAGTTTACTTCTTAAAATATCTGTTTTCTTAATCGCTTCATTTTTAAGTTTAATCTCTTCCAATAATTTCTCTTTTCTTTTAAGAAATAATTCTTCACTAAAATTATTCCAATTATCTCTAATCTCTTCTAAAGTAAAACCCACTTCTTTTAACTCATTAATAAGTTCTAAATCTTTAACTTGTTCTTCTTTATAATATCTATAACTAGTAAACAAATCAACTTCACTAGGTTTAAACAAATCTATACTATCATAATACCTAAGAGTTCTAATTGGAATACCAGTAAGTTTAGAAAACTCACCAATCCTATACAGCATAAGCATCAGTACCTTTCATAAATATCATACTACAATTTAAAGAACTTTAATAGATTTACCTCTAAACTTTCTGGTCAAAACTAGCACCTTTTGTTCTTCTTTTACAGTTTCCTTAACAATATAATCTTCTCTTTCAAGTTCATCCCTTAATAACAATAATAACATCTTAAGCATCTTAAGTTGCACTATCTTTATTTTAGTATCACTATCTATAATATTTTCCTCCCTTCACTGCTACTTTAACATTACAGTTAACTAGAGAGTCAATATATAAAAATAGAAATACATTTACGAAAATTCGCCTAATTTACTACATTTTCTCTTGCTATACAAAATTTAATTTGATACTATATTTATAAGGAACATTTCAATATGAGTGTCGTCTCCTTCCAACTTATGAAAGGAGGCTTGATAAAAGTGAAAATCAAAGCTTTTATATTAAGACTTTTAAAGTCTCTTGCTTTTATTATTTTAAGCCTTGCCATATTGGTAATAGCCATTAAAATATAAAAACGACACTCTAATCATCATGACTAGAGTGTCAAACCCATTTTTTTGAGGAGACATTCACTTGACGAATTGAATTGTTCCTCTTTTTATATTGTATGAAAATTTTTTCTTACATATACATCATATCATAATTATTACATTTATGCAAATTTATCTTGTAATTTTTTTCTTAATACTTTAGACCTAGGTATAAACTTACTAGCTTCATAACTAGGAACAATACTATTATCTTTCATTTCTTTTAAATATTTATGAATCTGTTTAATAGCTTGTCTATTTCTTTCTTCAGCATTTTCAAAAGCATGTCCTTTTTTATAATTTATTACTTGTTTTTCTATCTTTATTTGCACAAATAATTTCTATAAACTATTTTATCTTAACCGATTCGTTATTAGACTTAAATAATTCATTTCTTAAAGAAACATCACCATAAGTATTTCTTAAAGCATTTAAACATGTTACATATTGTGTAACAATCTTTGTTCTATTTTCTTCACTAAGATACTCCTCCAACCGCATTGAGCTATTAGGCCCATAACTTATTCCAATATTAGATATATCCCCATAACAAATAGCTCCAATCGCTTCATTATAATCTCCAACTAATCTTATAGCATTACCAATTTCGGATAAAGAAATTTTTCTACCATCCGAAATACAATTAATAAATGCTTTTGTTAATTGATTATAAGTTTCAACAAATTTTGGTTCAAGAGGTCTATTTTGAGGATCACTTGTAGCATAATTCATAACCTCAACAGAACATAATTCGCCAAATTTCTTTGCAGCACCAAAATATTGTTTCTCAACATCAGTCCCAATAAATTGATTTTGGCCAATAATATAAGGCCAAATATTATCAGCTCTATATAAATTTAACATATCATTCATATAATCTTCCTCTCTTTATATGACTATTTTATCATAAAATATATAAATATAGAAGAAAAATGCACTGTCTAAAAGTGCACTTTAAAACTCTACATATCTATTAGTATTATAAATAGTACCATCTACTTCTACATAAATAGAGTATTTTCCACTAAGGCCATCTTCATTTATATATTTAGTAACACTAATACCTTCCTTAGTTTCTTCTTCTGTAAATATATCAACACATAAAGCAGTATAAGGCTTCTTGCTTATAGAAACATTATAAATATTTTTAGTTCCGCTTTTATAGAGAATAACATTAACATCAGCTCCTCTTTTAAACTTACCAGTAAATACTAATCTATCAACTTCTTTAGTAATACTAATATTATGTTCTTCTTCTATATCTTTAAAATCTTTACTATTCAAGATAAAGCCTAACTCACTTTTAGTAACTTCAGTCTTACCTAAATTGCCAACTCTTTCAGCCTTATCTAAAGTAAAGTTTTCATTTTCTGGATATAAACTCATCTTTTCAACTCGATAATTATTAGTAGGCAAAACTATTTCAAAAATAACTTCACCATCTTTATACTCAACAGTATCACTAACTAAACGGTCTGCACCACTGATTCCAGCCGGTTGATTAGAATTCTTTCCATCTACATAAACTATACCACCAGAATGAATTATATAATGATCCCTTTCTAAATAATCAACATCAGATATATACGGAGAATAAAACTCACTACCACGTTCTTTACCATATTCAAAGACTTGTTCAATAGTCATTTTATCTGTATCTATCTTATACATAACACCACGAGAATAACTGTCTTCTGCAGGGACATATTCATCTTCCTTTTTAGATTTATTATTACCATTGTCAAAGATAAATACATAACCTTCTGGAGTAATCATCGCAGCATGTTGACTCCATTGCCATTCAAAATCATCTCCCACTGGTGTAAAGAAATACTTCTGATATTCTTCGCTCCAATTAGTAGGATCTCCTATTATCCAGTTTAAATCTCCACTATCATAATCTATATTAATAACAGCATCTTGATGTCTACCAGATAAAGTTATAGAATTAGACTCTTCATCATACCAAACAGAATTATTATGGAACCAATCATACTCTATCCAGTTTTCACTCTTACCATCTTCCATATTTAAAATATCTTTTAAATCAAAAGTCTTAACAACTTCACCAGTATCTCTATCAAGTTCTACAATATAATCTTCAACAGTACCATCACCACTAGTAAAATCATCACTAGCGACTAACAAATTACCATTAGGCATCTCAAAATAATCATGATGATATCCACCAGGTAAACTATACTCTTTATATATTTTACCTAACATATCCATCTCATATAAGCCAGTCATATAATAAGGACTATTAACTAATCTTTCAGTACTAACTAACATATGGCCATTATCAAGTCTATTAATCTCCCAAATAGCATTAGTAGTTAAATACCATCTTACATCACCATTTACATCATAGGCACAAGTATAACCATTACTAGATGGTGTAAAGAAATACAAATCGTTAGTTAACTCATCTTTAGTAGCATCAACAGAAGTAGGTAAAATAAAATCATCTGGTAAGGCTTCAGTAGTAATTGTAAATTCTTTTTTTACATCCTCATATTCTACAACTATAGTATTATCTCTATCAGGATAAAGACCATATATAGGTAAATAATGTTCAGTTCCTTCATCAAAAGTATATTCATAAGTACTAAGTTTATCATCACCTTCAATAGTAACTTTAGGACTAACGGATGTCTCGGTCTTAAAGATAATCAATGCTGTTAAAGGTGAAATCTCATAAGGATTAACAATTACATCAGCATTATCAATATCTTTCAACTCTGTAGGAAAATCATCTTCTAATTTACTTTCCTCTTCTATTAAACTACTAACAACTTTCACTTCTTTACTATTAGTACTTAAATTATTAAAAACAAGTAAACATCCAATAACAAGTATTAAAATAATAACTACAACTATTATAACAATTTTCTTTTTCTTCATAGTATCTCCTCCACTCACCTTAATTTTACATTATAAAACTATAGTAAGTAAATAAAACATCAGTTGAAAAAACTCAACTATTAGTTGAGTCAAAACAATCATCATCAAAACTTAAAGGAACTTCATAAGTAATAGTCTTATTATCAAGACTAGTAGCATTTATCTCTAAGACTAACTGGTTATTTTTAAATATTTTACAACTACTAGCATAATCATCCACTGTAAAATCAATACTATTAAGTAAACCAGAAAGAGTATCTACATCACTATTTTCACTTTCACAACTACTAATCTTTGTCTTAGCATCACCATTAACATCATAAAGATTACAACTTAAGCTTTTATATTCTGTATCATCATCACTGTTGTTATAATTAATACTAGATATATAAATAGAAGACTTATCAGGAGAAAAAGCTAAAACACCACTAACATCAAAATCATTAGAATCAGTCTCTAATACTTTAAACTCATAAGTTTCTTTATGTACGACAAAAAATACAAAAATACCAACCACACAAATACTTAAAATTGTTATAGGAATAAATATTTTCTTATTTAATTTTTTCTTGTTCTTAACACTTCCCTCTAATAGTTCATCTATATTTACATTAAATAACTCACTAATAGTTTTAAGGATAGCAATATCAGGAATACTCTTACCATTCTCCCATTTACTAACCGCTTGATAAGTAACTCCTAATTTTTTAGCAAGTTCATCTTGTGTTAAGTTATTATCTTTTCTAAGTTTCTTTATAAATTTACCAATTTTCTCTTGATCCATAGCATCACTACTTTCTCGCACATATAAATATATTATATCACACCAAAAGAAAAACTATCTACATTTTCGTGATAGCTTTCTTAAGTACATTAACATTCGTATCTTCTATACGTTCTTTAGGTGTTAAATAACAATAATAATTAGGACCTGTTACAATATTTTCCATTGCATAATTATAAAGTTCTTCTATCTCTGATACTTCTAAACTATAACTAGTTTCATCAACATCAAAACTCTCATAATCTATCGCTTTATTAATTTTCATAACATCTTGATAAAACTCATAAATACTATTACAAGCTTCATTTCTACGTAGTTTCCAATTCTTTTTATATTCACCTAAACTAAACTGTGGTTCAAATCCATGTGAAAAATAAGAACCTCTATTATAATAAGTCCAAGCTTTATGATACTTCTCTTTCGCATCATCTAAATCACCATCTACCGTTGCTAACAAACGAGTCCAATAACTTATTTTTTCAATAATTTCATCAGCAACTAAAGTATCACATTTTTCATTATAATACTTTTCTATTTTTTCTAAAGTATCAAGTAAAACTGGATATAACATTGATATCTCTAATAAAATCTGCTTATTAGATTTATTTTGATTTCCACCATAACTATTCTTTCTATGTGCTATAAAATGATAATCTCCAATATTAGAAATAAGACTATTATAAGCTTCAAATAAATCATCAACATTAATGTATTCAAAACTAATATTATCTTCCCTATTATATTCCTTCTTTACCAAATAATATGCATTTTCTATATCGGTCACTTTACTTGCATCATACTCTGAAGAGTTCGGATTAAACACACCCTTTTCAAAATATTCTGCAATATATTTATTCAAAATAGTTAATGCATTTGGAAATGAAGTACTTACCATTAAATCTTTAGAATAGCATTCTGGAAATAACTCAAATGCCTTTTCTTTAAAATACTTTTCTTTTAAAAAATCTTTTTTGTCCATAATCGAACCTCCTCATAAGGAAAATATAGCATATATTTAATTACAAATTATTTTTACTTAACTTCTAACTCTATAGGACAGTGATCACTTCCAAACACATCACTGTCTATTTTCATATTCTTTACACTATTTATAAATCTATTTGACACTAGAAAATAGTCAATTCTCCAACCAATATTCTTCTCTCTTGCTCTTCCCATATAACTCCACCAAGTATAAGCATCAGTTTTATCTTTATATAGATAACGGTAAACATCAGTAAAGCCTCCATCTAGTAGTCTTGTAAAAGCATCACGTTCTTCTATAGTAAAACCAGCATTACCAACATTACCTTTAGGATTAGCAAGATCTATTTCTTTATGAGCAACATTAAAGTCTCCACAAACAATAACAGGTTTCTTCTTATCAAGACTCTGTAAATATTTAAGAAAATCCTTTTCCCAAATCATACGATAATCAAGTCTTGACAAGTCTCTCTTGACATTAGGAACATATACACAAACTAGGAAGAAATCATCATATTCAAGAGTAATTACCCTACCTTCATGGTCATGTATATCAACATCTATTCCATATGCTACATCAAGAGGTTTAACTCTAGAATAAACTGCTACTCCAGAATAACCTTTCTTATCGGCAGTATTTAAATAAAAGTTATACTCATCTGGTCTAAAAGAAATCTCACTCTCTATCGCTTTAACTTCTTGTAAACAATAAATATCAGCATTACTTTCTTTAAAGAAGTCTTCAAAGCCTTTCTTTAAACAAGCTCTAAAACCTGCCACATTAAAAGATACTATCTTCATACCTCACCTACTTACTATTCAATGCTTGTAAAGCAGTTATAGCAACAACACCTACTATATCATTAGCATTACATCCACGTGACAAATCATTAACAGGTTTAGCAAGTCCTTGTGTAACAGGGCCATATGCTTTCGCTTTAGCAAGTCTTTCTGTAATCTTATAACCAATGTTCCCTGCATCTAAATCTGGAAAGATTAAAACATTGGCTTTACCTGCTACACTACTATTAGGTGCTTTACTCTTAGCAACAAGAGGAACTACAGCAGCATCAAATTGTAACTCTCCATCTAAATTAATATCAGGATATTCTTTTCTAGCCATCTCTACTGCTCTAACAACTTTATCAACATCACTACATTTAGAAGATCCAAAAGTAGAATGAGAAAGGAAAGCTACATTAGGTTCTTCTTCTACTAATAATCTAAATGTATTAGCACTTGCTTTTCCAATCTCAACTAACTCTTCACTACTAGGATTTTGAATCATTCCACAATCAGAATAAACAAATACCCCATTAGAACCATATTCACAATCAGGAACAACCATTAAAAAGAAAGCAGAAGCAACTTTTGTATCTTTATTAGTCTTAATTATCTGTAAAGCAGGTCTTAAAGTATCAGCACTACTGTGACACGCTCCAGATACAACACCATCAGCATATCCATCTTTAACTAACATATTAGCAAAATAAACATAATCATTTAAAATAGTATCTTTAGCTTGCTCTAAACTAATACCTTTATGCTTTCTAAGTTCATAATAATCATTAACTAACTTTTCCCTATCACTAAAAGTCAGAGGATCAATAATAGTAACCCCATTAATATCAATATTATTATCTTTAGCAAGACTTCCTATTTCACTTTCTTTACCTACTAAAATAATATCAGCGAAAGCTTCTTTTTTTATAATAGAAGCAGCCTCTAACACTCTAACATCATTAGATTCAGGTAAAACTATTTTCTTAAAATCATATTTAACTCTCTCTTTTATTCTATCAATAAATTCCATCAAATCATCTCCATTAACATTTTATCAAAGCAAAAGATTTAAGTCTATAACAAATATTATTTATTACAAAAGAAAAATAGGGCCCCACAGAATTCCATAGGCCCCTTGCAAAAATGATTTAACATTTTTTTCTCGCTGAACATAAAACAAAATAAATTGTTTCTCCTTGTCGTTACCTCTAAGGATTCCTACTTCATAGATAGAGTATTCCCTATTCTCCATAGGCTTAAATTCCGATAGTCGCTACCGTACATTATGTTTTATATAAAGCTATAATTACAAGTTTCATCTAATTTCATAAAATTAGTTAATAACTTGTAACAATAGTGTACTATATAGGGTATATAAACGTCAACACAAAAATTAATCATCTTTATTTATTTTATGTTCAATACGTTTTACTAACTGTACACTAGCTTCCACATCATCAACACTACGATTAGTAAATTCTGCTATTTCACTAATGTCAGCATTAGATGAAAGATTATAGCTACTTGCATAAATAACCTTACTAATAGTTATTAAAGCATCATTCATATCATCTTCTAAAGAAATTACATCTCTTATACTATCACCAACAATTCTAATTATTTTCTTAGGTTCTTCTGCTAACTTAATATTATCTTGAACTTCATCAACTACACCAAATGGATACATTTTTTGAACCATCTCTTCAAGTTTTAAAGAAAATGGCATTTTTAATTTTGTCATTAAAGAAAAAGAATAATCACAATCTAAAGTTATACCAAATTCTGCCAAGATAGACATCATAGTTTGTACTTTAACATTAATATCTTTACTACTAAAATCAGGATTTTCTTTATAAAATAACTTATATATTTCTATTAGTGCTTTATCATTATCATTAATTACGATAGGATCTACATTAGATAAATTAGAAATATATTTCATAATATCACTTAAATCATCACTATATTTTTTTATATTTCCTGCTTCATTAAACCATTTTATTTCTAATCCTGAAACAGAATCATATTTTATTTTATATTTACATGAAGCATCACTCTTTACTTCTTTTATAAAACCAAATCCATTAACTCCACATACATTATCATACCTAACTGCTTCTTTACCATTTTTATCACAAAAATAAACATCAAGTGATTCTTCCATATAATCTCTAAATATCGTTCTTAAAATTGTTACATTTTTTAACATATCATCGTGCTTATGATTATCTACAAAATCTCTCAGCATACGTCTTACTTCACTTTCATTACTATCTTCTCTTAAAGACACACCTTTATATTTAATTTCTATACTTCCATCATCAAAATTAAGTGTTTCACTAAATCTTACTGTTTCCATAGTTCCTCCTCTAATTGACTACTTATTATATATCACAAACACCCTTTTTGCAATTTAATTTTAATAAAAAATAGGGCTCTATTTACAGTGAGCCTATATTTTCTCTCTTTTTCTATTTCTATAATAAACAACAGTTCCTAAAAACAACACTAAACCAACACAAGATATAACTAATCCCTCTTTAAATAAAGGAGAAGTATAAACTATTTTAATATTATGACTACCTTTACTAATATCAAAACCAACAAAGCTCTTATTAACAACTTCATAATCAGTTTTAACATCATCTACATATATTTCAAAACCTTTATCATAAGGAATAGAAAGTTTAAAGTAGCCATCATCTTTTACATTAATATTACCTTCTATAACATCTCCTTTAGTCTTATCTCTATCAATAACAAAAGGAGATATTTCATCATTAATAGATACTAAATCATTATAATCATATAAAGCCATATCAAAGTCAGTTAATCTAAACTTACCTTCACTAAAAGTAATTTCTAAAGTATCTCTACTCAAAGAATATTCAAAATTATAATTATTATTATGATACTTCCATCTTCTACAACTTAATTTATTAGAAACACCATTAATAGTAATATAAGAATCATCTTCACTACACTTATTATCATAAAACATCTTGAATCTTAAAAGTAAAATATCATTATCACTAACATTATTTAATTTAACAACTAATTTATTATCTTTAGAAGCTTTAATAAAATATTTACCATTATCCTCTTCTATACTTAAATTCTTACTTTCTAAAACATTATAATCTGGAACATAGTCTTTTACTTTCTTAACATAACTATCACTATAATCCCCATCTACAATAGCATAATTCAAATAAGCATCTAACTTCTCAAAATAATTAAGACTCTTATACTCATCTAAACTCATTATCTTACTAGTACTGTATCCAATAGGTAGAACATCTTCATTTCTATAAATATCATCAGAAATTTTCTCATATCCCATCATTCCATTACTACTATTAAGTAAATACTTATTACCCATATAAAAATTATAGAAAATATTATTATTACCTGTAAGCATTCCATAACTCCTATAAATAAACTCATTATTAATTAAATTATTATAGAAATCTTTATAATAAGAATTAGATAAAGAAGAATAAATACTACCTGTATAGTAATCTACATCATAAATATAATTAGATTTATCTAACTTAACACTTTGATCACTCATTCTATAAAAACTATCATCATTCTCTAATACTTGTTTTACCTTATCACTAGTCTCTTCATAATCTAAAGTATCATAAAACTCTTTAGTTACAAAGATATCAGAAAAATTAGTAGGAATAACTAAGACTAAAGACATAATAACAAGATAAACATAAAGTACATATTTTTTCTCTAGCTTAAAGCTAATGAGAATAATAATAACCAAAAGAACCATATCAACTACAAATAATAAACACAAGTACTCATTTCTATAAACAAAAACAAGAAGATTAATAATTGCAACTATTAAAGAGATAATAATACTAATCTTTAACTTTTTATTATTAAAAACATTCTTAAGGAAATAACCAATTATGAGGATAGCAAGAGGTAACATTGGTATAAACGCTTTACCATTTAGATACATTCCTCCATTAAATATATAGTCAAAAATAGGAAATACTAACAAAATACTAAAGATTATACTAATGACTTTAACTTCTTTTTTCTTAGTTACTATTCCATATATTAAAGCAATTATAAAGATAGCACTTAATCCAAGAGAATAAGCAGAATATAAAGTATTAGAAATATCAAAGTTAGGAATAAGTAATCCTAGTAATGAAATATCCTTATTAGTAGCAGTCCTACCATCAAGTAAAGAATAAAGCGTTGGAAGTAATAAAACACAACTCATAATAACTGGTATTAACATTATAAAGATAAACTTAAATCCTTCCTTAAAGAAATCTTTAACAGTAATTTTCTCATTTTTCTTATCTTCAATATATCTAAAAATACCATAAAGTAAGACACAAACTAATCCTACAACACTAAAGTAATAACTAGTTAAAATCATTAAGAAAATAGATATAACTAATAAAGATATTTTCTTCTTATCAAAATACTTATCAACACCTATTAAAGCCATAAGTAGAAAAGGCATATAATCTACAAACATAATATGGCGATGCAAATGGAAAATAAAACATCCTGCAGTTAAAAATAATAACGTACCAATAAAACTTATCTTTGAATCAAATCTTCTTCTTAAAAAATAATACATTAAAACAATACTTACTATTAAACATATAATCATACTAAACTGTATATAAGTAATCATAGATACAAAAGGTAATAAATAAGAAATTAAAATAATAGGATTAAAAAGCCCATAATAAGAAATATTATAGATATTTTGTCCTCCACCAAGATTAAAAGCAAAGTTAGGAAAAAAGTCTCCTGTATCATAGAATAATTTTCTTAAATAATCAGGAAACATAATATGTTGACTAAGCCAGTCTTTCTTAGAGCCAAAAAAATTAGTAAAGTTAACAAGAATTAAAACGATAACAAAACTAATAATAATTAAAGTTAAAACACTAATAATGTCATTTTTATATTTACGCAAACTTTTCATAAATCCCCCTAACTAATTGTAATACTACTATTAACAGGTACTACTTGTATCATCGTATTACCATCACTAACAACTAACTCATTACCACCATAATAATAATGAGTCTTACCACTTCTAGAATCTTTACTCCAAGTAATAGGTATAGCATAACCATTAGTAATGTAATATCCTTCCCCACTACCTACAGTATCTAAAGCTTGTCTACCATAACTATCAAGAGTACTATTATTAACTTTCATAATAATTATATTTTTATAATGATACCCTTCCCCGCTATCTCTATCAATATGCGGACTATTATTCATATAACGTAAATAATATCTATTAGTAGAATCATAAGTATAACTTCTAACCTCGCTATAAGAATATGTCATACTAATATTATTTGCAGTCAAAAGATCACTTGTATCATTAAAAGCAATATCATCAGTAGTATAATTCAAAAGACTATAATTATCACTAGTAGTACTATAACCTTTACTAGTAGCAACGTTATATAAATCTTCTATACTTGTAAAAACATTATGAGGTGCTGCAATATTATAATTACGATAATAACCATTATCATAAAGACCATTTATATTATTAACACCTAAAACTCTAATATCATTTTGTGCAAAAGTACTCCATCCATAATGAGCATAAATAGCATCACTTTCTAAAGCATAATCTAAAAAATAATGTCTACTACTTCTAACAGGACCAATAACACTAGTATTAACATCTTTAAAAATAGCCATTATACGAGTTAATCCACCTTCTACAATTATTTCATAAGTTAAATAAGCATCTTGTAATCCTACATGAGCATTATTACCAACATTATTATCAATCATAACGGCAATAGGTCTTTTATTACTATTAACATCGTAAACAGTTAAATCCTTTTTAGGAACAGTACTAACATCATCTATTTTCACGTTCTCTTTTTTATTAGATTTACTATCATTCATAGACAACAAAAAATAAAAGAGACCTATTAATATTAAAAGTAATGCTACACTAATAACACTAATTATAATTATTTTCTTTTTATTATGGTTAGGTTTAATCCTAACTTCACCTAAAGATTTTGGCTTTCTCACGACTACCACCCAACTAAATTTTAGCACAGTTTAAATAATAATTAAACTTTAAAGGAAAAGTTTCCAAAACTTGACAAAAAATATACTATTTACAAAGCAATGAAAAATATGATACATTATAGACATAATTAAAAAGCGGTGTTCCCTACCAATAAAGAAAATGGGAATAAAAAAAGTGACTATCTATATTCATTCATAGATAGTCTTTTATTATCATCTTACAAGTCTCTTAACATAAGGACTTTCAACAGATTTATATCCTTTAAATGTTTCTGTACTAGCAATATCTTCTCTTCTATTTTGTAAGGCAATAACTTCATTTGCATTATTCAATTCAAACGCATCTGCTTTATCAATGATTTTTACAACTTTACTTGACCTTACAACACTAGTACCAGGCAAAGCTTTTTCTTTCATTTTATCTGCCATTCCCATAATTTAAAACCTCCATATTAATTAACAACTACATCTCTACTACTAGGCATCACTTGAATAAAAGTATTACCATCACTCACCTTTATTTCATCACCATTACTATAAGAATAATAAGTCTTACCACTTCTTGAATCTTTCTCCCAAGTAATAGGCATCATATAACCATTAGTAATATAATAACCTTCCCCACTTCCTACTGTATCCAAATCTTGTCTATCATAATCATCAAGAGTACTATTATCTACTTTCATAATAATTATATTTTTATAATGATATTGCTCTCCACTATCTCTATCAGTATGAGGAATACCATTCATATAACGAAGATAATAACCATTATCACTATCATAAGTATAACTTCTAACTTCACTATTTGAATAAGGAATATCAATACTAGTTAAACTTCTATCTTCTAAACTACAATTCTCCCCATCACAGTTTAATGAATTATCAGTTTTCTCCAAATCTACCTTTTTACTAACATAATTTAAATTTTCATAATCACTAGATGTAGTATCGTAACCTAACTCTTCTGCTTTTAAATATAAATTATCAATACTAGTAAAAACATTATGAGGAGTAGCAATACTACTATCACGATAAAAGGCATCATCATAAAGTCCATTAATATTATCAACAGAAAGAGCCTTTATATCATTCTCTGCATAAGTACTCCATCCATAATGAGCATATATTGCATCATTTTCAAGAGCATAATCTAAAAAGTAATGTCTACTACTACGAACTGGTCCAATAACACTTGTATCAACATCTTTATAAATAGCCATCATTCGAGTTAGACCACCCTCTACTATTATTTCATAAGTTAAATAAGCATCTTGTAAACCAACTTGTTCATCATTTTCTACATTATTATCTATCATAACAGCAATAGGACGTTTATTACTATTAACATCATAAACATTTAACTCTTCTTTTTTTTCTACTAAAGGAATATCATTACCAAGATAAATAAAATAATAGTAAGCTCCTCCTGCTAAAGCTAATAGTAAAATTATAAATATAATAAATGTAATTATTCTTTTCCTCTTCTTTTTCATAAGTACCACCTCTCCTTTAATTTTATCACAGTTTTATACTACTTAGTAGAACAATTTATAATAAAAAACATAAAGTATATTAGGTGATTATATGTCTCAATTAGTTCAATATACAAGTAAAGAATTAGATTTACTAGCAAGATTAATGCGAGCAGAAGCAGTTGGTGAAGGAGAATATGGTATGCTTATGGTAGGTAATGTTGGTGTAAATAGAGTCCTTGCTAACTGTTACACTTTTAGAAATATAAATACTGTTACTCAAATGGTTTACCAAAATCCTGGAGGTTTTGCAGGTATTAACAGTCCCCAATTCACATCAGGTTCAACTATTAAAGAAAGAGAACTAGCAGAAAGAACTTTAAAAGGAGAATATTACTACCCTGCTACTAATGCTTTATGGTTCTATGCTCCTGGAAGAAATAACAACTGTATTAGTACTTGGTATGATCAAGCCTTAGCAGGAAGATTTAAAAATCATTGTTTCTATGCCCCTGATCCAAATGTATGTCCTCCACTGCATTAAACGCAATCAAAAATATATTGTCAAATCATAGTAAACTATGATATAATTAATGTGTTCTTAAAAGAACCCATAGGGGCGTGGTATAATGGTAGCATAGGAGTCTCCAAAACTTTTGATGGGAGTTCGATTCTCTCCGCCCCTGCCATTAAGAAACTTAAAGACTCTTGGCATAAGAGTCTTTTTTATATTCTTATATAAGAAGGTGATACAAATGAGTGAAACTGATAAAAAAAGTTTAGAAAAAGCTAAAAAACTATTTTCAAGTGGAGATATTAACAACATTGAAGTTGGTACTGTTAAAGGATTACAACAAATTCATAAATATCTATTTGAAGGCTTATATGATTTTGCAGGTATCATCAGAAAAGAAAACATTTCTAAAGGAAATTTTAGATTCGCCAACACTCTATATTTAGAAGACATTTTAAAAAAAATAGAAACAATGAAAGAATCTACACTAGATGAAATAATTGATAAATATGTAGAAATGAATATCGCTCATCCTTTTTTAGAAGGAAATGGTAGAAGCACAAGAATTTGGTTAGATTTAATATTAAAGAAAAATTTAAATAAAATAGTTAATTGGGAAAAAATTGATAAAAGATTATATTTACAAGCAATGGAACGAAGCCCAATTAACACTTTAGAAATTAAAACTTTAATCGAAAATAATCTAACAGATGATTTAAGTTTAACTACAATTTTTAAAGGTATAGAAACTTCATATTATTATGAAACAGATGAATATCATTAATATTCAAGTTAAGCAAAGTGAAAATACTAAAAAAGTAAAAAACTTTCTTTACACATAATTGAAAGTTTTTTTTATTTTCAAACTCTAACTTACTTTTTTAACGTATATGTAAATGCTTTATCTTCTAAGGTTTCAGGAACAAAACGATGTCTTAACGGTCCAAATGTTAAACGGGAAAATGCATTACCACTAGCACCTACATCAATCATCATTCTAAGCTGTGTTATCTTATCATTATTCTTTTTAGCATTATCTAATATTAATAAACATTCACAGTCTAAAAAATTATCAGGATTAAAAATCTCCTTCATTTCTGAAAGTGATAATTCCATTACTTTACTAGATAACACTTCTATATTATTATTTTCATAAGAATAAAATCTGTCTATAACATTATAAGAACTATCACGAAGAACTAAAAATTCATCATCTATACTTTTTTCAGGCATATCAGGAATATCAAGATCATTATCAGGATTAGTAATAGAAAAAGCAGTATGTCTTACTGAGAAAAAATTTATATCAGTAATAGCTATTTCAACAATATCACTTAACAAAGGACCATCTAATAAACGATATTCAATCTTATAATAATGCTCATTATCTTTTAAATAGCAGGATTTCTTATTTTGAAAAATAATCTCCGGATTAAGTCTTTCTATCTCTTGTAAATATGATATTAAAGGTTCAAAAGATAATACTTCCTGTCGATTTTGTAATAAAGATATTAAATTCATATATTTTCATCCTCTCTGATTTTTCTTTAACTATTTATGTACCAATCTGTTTTCAATGAAAAAATTATATCATAGACTAAACATCTTTTCAAATTAGCATAATAAAAATATAATTAATGTTATTTACAAAAACTTAACATCAAATAATGTCAACTGACTTGCATTTCTCCATCTAAAAAACTACAATTAAGATGGAGGTAGAATATGGAAGCAAAAGATATTAAGAAAGTTGCCTGTGTTGGTGCAGGTGTAATTGGTTATAGTTGGGCTTTATATTATTCTCTAAAAAAACTATCAGTAAATGTTTATGATATAACTGATGAAGCTTTAAATCTTGCAAAAGAAAGAATTCATGAAAGCCTACTCAACTTAAAGAAAAATAATGTTGTAACAGAAGAAGAAATTAACGAAATTGAAAGTAGGATTAATTATACTACATCTATGGAAGAAGCAGTAAAAGATGTAGAATTTATTACTGAATCTGGTCCTGAAAATTATGATATTAAAAGAAAAATGGTTGAAGAAATGGAAAAATATACAAAAGAAGACACAATCATCTCATCATCTACATCAGGACTACTAATTACAGAAATAGCAAAAGATGCTAAACACAAAGAAAGATTCATAGGAGCACATCCTTATAATCCACCACATCTAATACCATTAGTAGAACTTACTAAAGGAGATTATACAACTGATGAAGTTTTAAACACTGCTAAAGAATTTTTCCAATTAATTGGTAAAGAACCTGTAGTATTACAAAAAGAAGCTTTAGGATTTATCTGTAATCGTATTCAAATGGCTGTTTATAGAGAAGTATGTAGCCTAGTAATGAATGGTGTATGTACCATAGAAGATGCTGATAAAGCCGTTACTTATGGTCCAGGATTAAGATGGGCTATTATGGGACCTAGTCTAGTCTTTGAATTAGGTGGTGGTAAAGGTCACATAGATGGTCTTATAAAACACCTAAACCCATCTATTAGTTTATGGTTACACGATATGGCAGATTTTAAAGACTTTCCTGAAGAATTCGCTAGTATTGCAAGAAAAGGTGTAGAAGAAGCCTTAAAAAATAGACCTAAAGAAATAGGTAATGATGATGAATCACTTGCCGAATATCGTGATAAAATGCTAATAGAAATATTAAAATTACATAACAAACTATAGTTAAAAGTAGATAACAAAATATCTACTTTTTCTTTTAATTATCTGTTATAATTTAATTACTAAGGAGAAAAACTATGAAAAATAAATATAATAAATTAGTACGTGATAATATTCCAAATATTATTAAAGCCAATGGTGAAAAACCAATCTATCATACTTTAAATGATGAAGAATACTGGGATGCTTTATTAAAAAAGGATACAGAAGAATTAGAGGAAGTAAAAAATGCAGAAAGTAAAGATGAAATATTAAAAGAACTAGGGGATAAACTAGAACTTATTAGAGCAATGGCTGAGTATCAAGATTTTACATTAGAAGATGTTATAAAACAAGCAGATATAAAAAGACAAACAAACGGAGGATTTCAAAAGAGATTATTTTTAGAAACAGTAAAAAAGGACTATTAATTTCATGAACAATAGTCCTTTTCTAATTATAAACTACTTTCTTTTTAGTTTATAAACATATGGTTCTGGTTTTTTTACAAAACACCCATCTTTTAAGTAATGATGTTCAAATTCTAAATGTACTGAATCACTTTCTTTACTAGGATACATAACTATAAACCCAGGCTCTCCTCCTTCTTCACCTTTATGATTCAAAAAACCACCTAGTGCAGGAATATAAACATCATTATCTTGAAATGATGCTATATGAGAATGACCATGTATAGTTAAACTATGAGAAATTAAATTTCTATACTCTATATGATAAGGATGATTTTCATGCTCCAAAGAAATATAAACCCCATCAACTGATATAAATGCATGAAGATATCCTAAAGGATAAATATTTTTCTTATCTGCTAGTTCTTTTAATATATCTATTTCATAATCTAAATATCTCTCATCATGATTACCACCTAATACTGATTGATGAACAAAAGGATTACTTGGATAATCACTTATAATATTATCTACTTGTTCTCTTGCATTTTCATAACTACCCACATCAAAATTTATAGGTTGCTTTACTCCATTCACCTCAATTGTACCATCACCTATATCTCCTCCATGAATTAAATAACGGATTTTATTATATCTACAAAAATTTAAAACATAATAAAGAAAATCCCATCTATTCGTCTTCTTTCTATCCAAAGAAGAATAATCATAATGAGTATCAGAGATAAACACAACTGCATCATCTTTAACTTTAAGCATACACCCTTTATCTCGATAAATTTCTTTTAAAATTTCTTTTTCTTGCGTTTCTAAAGGAGATTTATAATTATAAATACCATCCCTCATAAAATCCAAAAGTTGATACTTATATAAATTGTTTTTATCCACAACTTTATTAAAATCTTTTGTCTCTAATAACTCTCTAATTATCTCTTCTTCCATATTTTTAGTCCTTTCTTTTAACACATCAAAATTCACATATATATTACTAAAAATTCTCCTAAAATTAAAGTATTTTTATAAGCAAAATATTATAATTTACGAATTAGATTCTGCAGTATACAAGTTTTGATATTGCTTACAACTTTCTAACAATTCTCTATGCGTACCACTACCAACTAATTTACCTTTCTCTATTATATGAATAGTATCAGCATCTACAATAGTAGATAATCTATGCGCAACTATGATTACAGTATGATCTTTAACTAAATCATCAATAGTCTTCTTAATATATTCTTGAGACTCATTGTCAAGTGCACTAGTCGCTTCATCAAAAAGGATTATCTTAGTATTTAAAAGAAGTGTTCTAGCAATAGCAAGTCTTTGTTTTTGTCCACCAGATAAGTTAATACCACCTTCTCCAATTACGGTATCATATCCTTTAGGTAAACTCATAATATAATCATCTATATAAGCTCTTTTACAATACTCCCTCACTTCTTCTAAACTAACATCTTCCCTAACTAATCTAAAATTATCAAGTATTGACAAATTAAATAGAAAAGGACTCTGTCTAATAATAGAAATATTACCTCTTAAAGACTCTTCAGTTAAATCTTTAATATTAATACCATCTATAGTAATAAAACCTTTACTTGCATCAAAATATCTAAGTAACAAGTTAAATATTGTACTCTTACCATTACCACTACGTCCTACAATAGCAATCTTTTTATTAGGAACAATCTCTAAATTAAGACCATTTAAAGTATAATCTTCATCCTCTTTATATTTAAACTTAACGTTATTAAATTTAATAACACCTTTAGTATCCTCTAACTCTTTAGAACCATATACTTCATCTTTATATAAATCATTATTTAATAATTCCCCTATTCTTTTTAAAGATACAGTTACTTTATTAAAACTAACTCCAAAATCACTAATACTCTCAACTACTTCATCAATTCTCCATATATAAGACTCCATCATTAAGAAAAGAGAAAGACTAATAACACCATCTAAATAACACTTACCAGTTGTAAAAAGAATTAAAAACTGTATTAAGAAATAAGCTAAATTATTAAAGCCATAATACCATCTTTCATACTTTCTAACTTTAGCAGTATGACTATAAAGTTTATCTATAACTTTAGAAATATTACTCTCTATTATTCTAGTAATACCAAGTGACTTAATCTCTCTAATCCCTGTAATATTTTCTGTCGCCACTTTTACATAAGAATCACTTTCTTTTTTAATATTTTCTTGGCTTTTCTTAATCCTAGGAAAAAACTTCATTGAAATAAATCCCATAATAACAGCAAGTAACATAATTTCTATAAATAAGACAAAAGATATTCTAATCGCAATAACTATAACTATAATTACAACTACTGCTTTACAAATAAGTCTAACCATCTTAGATAATAATTCCATTACTCTATCAGGATCAGTATATAACCGGTTAATAAACTCTCCTACTCCTATCTCCTCAAAAGCAATGGCAGGTAACTTATCTATCTTTTTATATAGGTCTTTACTCACATTTTTTGTAAACTTAATCTCAAAATATGTATATAAAGCGTCTCTTGGTATCTGTAAAAAAGTGTAGAAAATAATGTAAATACCTTCATACATTGCTAGATAAAAGACAAATGAATTTATATCTTTAAGAGTCAATGCCTCAACAGCAACACCCCAAAAATATACAGATATTAAAGCAGGTAAATAAGATAAAGCAACTAAGATAATATAAAGAACAAGCTTTAACTTATCATCTTTAATATAATCCCAAAATATTTTAAAATGTTTTAACTTTTTCACAAAAATACACCTCCAACAAAAAAACTACTGTAAAGTAGTTCTCATAAATATCACATTAAAAGGATAAGAAGTATTTTAACTACTACTGTAAAAATATGTCATAAATAGTTTTATTTACATTAGTAACTAAAAGTCTCATCCTAATCACTCTTCCTTTCAAGTGACATAATAATAGCATATAGATATGTACTTGTCAAATAAGTTCATATTTAAATTTTCTTTTTAGAAATATTATTAACATTCATTCCCAAATTGCACAAAGCATCAAATTTAGAAAAACTTCTTAATATTCCTCTAATATTTTAGAATTTATTAAATATTTATAAATATTTTTAACATTTAATAAACGCCTATCTACTTCATACATTTTTATTTCAATATCATCGAATAATAAATTTAGGGCTGTCAAGAAATTAAATAATTGCTCGGCAGCCTTTTTTTAATTAAAAAACTCTCTTATTCTATCTTTAATCTCATCACTAGCAAATAAATAAGGAATAGAATTGTAATTACATTTTTTTAAATCTTCTAAAGATAAAGAAGTCTCCTTAAGAATTCTCTTATATTCTGAAATAATATCTATATTAGAAACAGTATCATTATCAGTATTAATAGAAATATTAACCCCATCTTTATATAAAGCTTCAATGGGATGATCTCCCTTAACTGCTAGAGTTTGATAATTACTAGTAACACAGACTTCTAACAAAATCTTCATATTCTTTATTCGTTCTAAAGTCTTATTATCATAAATACATCTAACCCCATGTCCTAATCTTTTTGCTCCAAAATCCAAAGCCTTATTTATACTATCAACACCAGCAGCTTCTCCAGCATGAATAGTAAAAGGAATTTTTAACTTTTTAGCATACATAAAAATATCTTTAAAATCTTCTGTCTTATATAAAGTCTCCGCTCCTGCTAAATCAAGTCCAACAACACCATTATTTAGATACTTAAGAGTTAAATCAACAATTTTCAAATTATCATTTGTATTACTATCTCGCATACAACAAAGAATAATACCACCATAAATATTAAAATCTTCTAAAGCTCTAGCACGACCTCTTAATACCGCTTCAACTACTTCATCAAGACTTAATCCATCATCTAAATGCTTAATAGGAGCAAATCTAATTTCAAAATATACGACTCCTGCTTCTTTAAGTTTCTTAATAAGCTTATAAGTTGCAAGTTCTAAATGTTCTTTTGTTTGTAATAGCGAAAGAGGTAAAGCAAATTTATCTAGATAATCATTCAATGACTTACAATCTTTATCTACTTGCATCATCTTTTTAACTTCATCAAAAGTATAATTATACCCCTTCTCCATTAACCACTTATATGCTAAATCTAAATCCAAAGATCCATCTAAATGTAAATGCAAAACAATCTTAGGAATTGCTAAAATATCATCACGCATTTTATTTTAATGTTCTTTCACTAGTATTAGTATTATCAATTGTTGTAACAATCAAAACTTTAGCGGCAGGATCAAACATTTTAGGTAACTTAGAAGCTAAATATATCACTTCCGTTGAGCCATTATCACTATTACTCATTCCATTAAGAAATCTTACTTCATCAGTTACATTTTCTCCTGGATTTAATCTCAATAAATAATTAGCATCATAAACTGAATTACCTTTTTCAAAATAATCATTATAACGAGCAAGTCCTTGAGCAATAGAAATAGCATCCATATCTTTATCCTCTGGTACAGCAATAGTTACAGTAGGAATCATTGATCCATCCGTTTTCTTTTCAATATCTGAAGGAACCATCTTTGTAATACCATCACTATATTGATGAACACCTCTTTGAATATCAAAGCCCGTAATATTTCCTTCTTTTAAAGAAGAAACCATTGATAAAGCTAACAAATCAGCTTGACTATTACCAGCATTATAATTACCAATAACTTTAGCCTCTTCCCCTTTATAACTAGTTAAAGAAATAAAAGTTTCAGTTCCATTACTATTAAGATTATCAATACTTCTTGTATCAACATCTAATCCTAAACTCTCTAATCCATCCTTAACATTCTCTAACTTTATACTACCAATTCCATCATCAACTAAAACAACATTCATATCAAGACTTGTATCCATTGCACTAATTAAATACTCATCATCCAAACTAGAATCAACATTAGTATTATTATCTAAACTATCAGCAGTAATTGCCTCTCTTGGTTCCATCTTTTTAGAAATAAAACTACCTGTAACTCCAAGACCTGCAACAACTCCTAAAACAAGACCAATCTTTCTAATTCTTTTAATCATCATCTTTCTTTTTCTTCTAGCTACTGCTGCTTTTCTTAATTCAATATTAGAAACTTTTTTAAAATCAATAATTTCTGTTCTACGATCCATAAAAATCACCTATCCTTACTAGTATTAGTTGCAATTACATTAAGTAACTTAATAATCTCTCCTAAACCATATATAAGACTACAAAAAACAAAACTAAAAAGCCAACACAACAAAGTTAATGATAAATTATATTCTGTCTTAGTACAACTAGAAAATAAAGCTGATGTTTCACTACAAGCTGGAAATAAATTTCCCATAACAACACCTGCAATAAAAAGAAAAATAAATAAACAAACTGCCAACTGTTGATAAAAATTATATTCTCTTTTCTTTTGCACTTCATTACTTATCTTTTTTAATTTAGGTAATTCTTTTCTTTCATCATAAATTTCATCAAATAAATCTCTCATTATTCACCATCACTTTCCTTGACTTTCTTACTTCTTTTATTTTTTACAATCTTATCTTTTTTTTCACTAGTTTTCTCTAATTCTTTATGATCAATAAACTCTTTATAAAGATAAATATATCTAACTAATAGTGCTTGATACATAAATTCTAAAAGATAAACTACAACATCTTCAAAACTATTAACTGATATAAGTGCTACAATTAAACTAACTACTATAATACCCATTAATAAATAATAGTATTGTCCATTATTTATCTCAGCAAGTGGACTATTAGAAAGTTTTAATTCTCTACCTATAACAGTATTAGTAAAGAAAGAATAACCAAAATAAAGAGTAATTAAAACATTAAATGCTAATGAAAGTAATGAATCAAATCCAAAAGATTGAAAAATGGTAAATAAACTAGCAAAGGTTGATAATAAATAGAAAACAAATAAAACAACATTTAAATAATCAAAATATCTCTTTCCTATTTTAAATCTAATCAAGATAAAATAACCTAAACTAACTAAATAAACACTATTATAATTAATAATAGATGTAAATATCTCTTTTGCTCCTAAATTATTTTGAATAGCAAAAGACTGTGATAAAATTATTAAAATAATTAACAAGCCAATAATAATATAAGTTATCATTGATGGACTATCAAAAAAATCTTTTTCTTTATTATTATTCATTATTACCTCCTATCACTTCTATTATATCATGAAAAAAATAAAAGAATTAAAAAAGATTAGAAATTTTACATCTTCTAATCAACTAATTTTCTTTTTCGATAAACAGTTTTACTCTTAACCGTAAAATCTTTTTTTATGTTCTTTAAAGAATCATACTTTTTACCATACTTAGAACTAACTAACTTTAAAAATAAATCTTCTTCATAATAACTTCCAAAAACATTTTTATCTCCTAATATTAAAGCATAAACTTTATTAGTATCGACATTATTACCTTCTAATTTATCAAAAGTCCAATTACTAACTCGATATATACTATATTCTTTATCTGTAATTTCTTGTTGATAAATCAAATAATTACCACATTTTAAAGTAACTAATTTATTATCATTTACAAACTCTACTTTTGAAGCATAAGGATCACAAAATTCATCCCCAGTAAAGTTATTTTTTATATTAGTAACTAAGTTTTTATCGATCATTTCATACAAATAGATAGTATCTTCAACAGTAACATTATTATAATTAATAGCATTTATCCCTACTGTTTTAGCATTATATCTAAATACCTGAAATTTCTCCTCTTCACTATTTCTAATAGCAATAGCTAAAACAATAGCAGATAACCCTAAACACACTACTACCACTGTTAAAAATTCATAACTACCTTTTCCCTTTTCATTAAGCTTTATTCTCATAACTCTTCAACTTTCCTTCAATATCATCATTGATTAATTTTAAAGTATCTATACATACCTTTAAAGAACTATCATAATTACCTTTAAAAAATAAGTTAGTTGCTCTTTCTAAACCACGATTAATATCTTCATGTATAAATCTATATCTATTACCATAAACAATAGCCATCTCACTTAATTTAGCTTTATTAATCATATTTAAAGTTGTATTATATAATTTCAAAACTAAATCTCTAGCTGTATCAACTCTTGTATTAAGAGTCTTAATAACAATAGGTTTCTTAGATAATTCTTTTACTACTTCTAAAATAGCTTCATTCGCTTCATTTAATTCTACAAAGTAATTATCACTAATTACTGGTAGTTTAAACTCTCTCATCTTTTCTTTACATTCTCTTAATAATTTATCAATTTCATTAAGTTGTTCTCTAGCTCTTTGTTCATCTTCATACATATTACCAAGTGATTTCAAAGCTACATCTAATGTCACTTCTGTTTGTTTTAATTTAACAGTTAATTCATCGACCTCTTTAGTAAGTAAAGAAAATGGTGTCGCTTTATTATTAACCCTATCAATAATATTTTTATAATCATCTTTAATTAAAGTTAAATCTTTATTAACTTCATTAATAATATTAACATCATCTTCGTTTAAATCATACATGTTTTTAATATCATCTAATTGTTCATATATATCAGTAACAATTTTATTAGTTTTCTTTAACTTCTTAGCAAAATCTTTAATACTTTCTTCATATACCTTACGTGACAATCTCTCTTTTTCAAAATCTACAAAAATACTATCTAAATAATCAAGAATAGTCTTAAGTTCAAACATACAATCTTCAAGATTTAAAACTTTAATCCTATCAAGAATAATATTAACATTTTTACGAGATTCTTCTAAGTTATAATCAAGATTTAAATATTCAATAGGATATCCCTTTTCCATCATCTCTTTACTAATATCTTCAATTTCTTTAATTCTCTTAGGAATAAGCTGTTTACACATAAGCATTAAATCAGGAACTTCAGAAACAACAATTGTCATATGCTCTATCATCGTATCTAAAGCTTTAACGATATGAACAACTTCACTATATAAATTCTCATCCATATCTTTCTCAAACTCTAAGAATCTTTTCTCAATATTTTCAAGTTGTAATTCAATCGCTTCTGCCATCTCTTCATAAAGATTCTTATGTTCATTATATTCTTTATTTAAGGAACGATACTTTGTCTTTAACTTACTAATAATACTACGATACTTTTCTTCACTTAAAGTTATCTCTTTAATTTGATCTAATAAATCATCAGCTTGTTCTCTTACTTTATAAAGTTCCATTTCACATTTAGCAATTCTAAATCTTGCTGTTTTATATTCTTTTTTATCAATTAAAGTATCTAATTCTATTAACATATCATCAATCTTAGGAAGTTCTTCATTTTTAATTATTTCAAATCTCTCTTCCCATTTTTGATATTTTTCTTCCATTTTCTCATTTTTAACGATAGGTTCTAATTTAGAAAGTTCTAATAACACTGGTGTACTACCAATTAAGTTTTTTCCCCGTTCTAAATCATCATAAACTTTTTGATAATAGTTTTTTCTTTTTTTCTTAAAAATGGTAATAGTAACAATAACAATTATTAATAATACTATTACTACACTAATAATAAATAACGATGTCCCCTTCATTACTATCACCTTCTACTATAACATCATATCATAAACTCTCCTTGAAATCTACTTATTTTTTGTATTGACAAAAATAACTTTTCATAATATGATATTAGAGCATATTAACTTGAAATAGCTTACAGCAATGTTTTACATTATTCAATGTGTTTTCTAAATTTATAGTAACTTTTGTGCTGTAAAGTGAAAGAAATACTCCCTGAATAATTGGTGAAAACAAAAATCAAGGAAATGCAAATAATAAAGAAAGGAGAAAAACAAATGGCTAGATATACAGGTCCTAGTTACAAAAAAGCTAGAAGAGTTGGATTTTCTACTAGTGAAACTGGTAAAGAATTAGCTAAAAAGCCTTATGGTCCTGGTCAACATGGTAATGCTAGACATGGTAAACCAAGTGATTACGGAGTTCAATTAAAAGAAAAACAAAAATTACGTTTCATGTATGAAATTAATGAAAAACAATTCCGTAAAACTTTTGATGAAGCTAAGAAAATGCCTGGTGTTCATGGTACTAACTTCTTAATTTTATTAGAATCACGCCTTGATAACTTAGTATATCGTATGGGCTTTGCTACTACTCGTCGTGGAGCAAGACAACTTGTAAACCATGGACATGTTACTGTAAATGGTAAAAAAGTTGATATCCCATCATACAGAGTTAAACCAGGAAGTGTTATTGCTTTAAAAGAAAATTCTAAAGATCATAAAGCTGCTAATGAAGCTTTAAGTAAAGTAACTAAACGTGTAGAATATGTAACTTTTGATGATAACAAAAAAGAAGGTACATATGTTAGATATCCTGAAAGAAATGAACTTAACATGGATATCGATGAATCATTAATCGTTGAATTCTATAACAAATAGAAAATAAACTAATCAAGGATAAAACTAACAAATCCTTGATTTTTTTATTAAATTAAAAATATTAAACACATTAATTATTTAACTTTTTTTATAAGACATAACATATAACAAAGGAGGTAAATATGATTTTTTATAATGATAACAAAAATAAAGAGTGTAAAGATAAAAACGATAACTGCCTTTGTGAAGTTGTTAAATGTCTAGCTAATACTAATAACTGCACTGGTCCTACTGGTCCAAGAGGAGCAACAGGCCCTACTGGACCAACTGGAGCTACAGGTGCAACAGGCCCTGCTGGTCCTACTAGAAATTGTACATGCTCATGTGTATCTAGAGGCGAACTAATAATAAATGGCGGAATGGAAATTGTTATCGATGATAAACCAACTGGCTGGTTATTCTCAAATCCAGACAATATAACATCAGAAAACAGTCAAGGAAGAGTTCATTCAGGAAATTGGTCTGTCAACATAGAAGATGATTCAACACTATCTCAGGTAATAAACAATATAGAACCAGGTTGTTTTTATGAATTAAGTTTCTTCGCAAGAGGAGAAGGTGCACAAGTATCACTAAATGCTAATGTAATATTTATAACTAATTCTTGCGATGTTCTTGGTGGTAATATTATGGTAAGATCTCAAGATATTACTAACAGTAACCGTGATTTTGCATACTATAGATTAATTACTTCACAAGCTCCTGCTGGAACTACTGCAATTAAAATAGAATTTACTGTTGAAGCAAATGAAAATCAATCACTAGATCTAGATGATGTATCACTAACAAGCTTAGAACAAAAGAAATAAAATAAATTTTATTTCACCCTTGTCGTTACCTCCAAGGATTCCTACTTCACAGATAGAGTATTCCCTATTCTCCATAGGCTTAAATTCCGATAGTCACTACCGTACTCAATAATCTGTTTATTTTTTCATCTAAAACATTATCTAAACTACATTAACTAATTTATAGTGCAACCTTAATCCTTCAAATAATTGCATTCTGTGATTTAGACTACATCTGCACTCTAATTGTATGCATATATTTCGAGACTCAATGCTAACCCTAATACCTAAGTATACGCTTAAACTAACTTTTACCAGCTTTCGCTCCAAGACTCGTTACTAGTGGTGTGGGTTCACCTTACTAGACAGGATTCCCACTTGCTAAATTATGCGACCTACTAAGTCACACCTAAATTTATATGCTTTATATATTTTCATATATCAAACCTCCCTTTGTAATTTAAGTTTACCATATAAAATATATGTTCGTCAATACATATTTTCGTTTTTTGTAAAAAAACGTTCCTTATATATAAAAAAAGCTGTAGCGAAATTATTATATTTCGTTGCAGCTCTTTTTTTACCTAACGACTTTTAAAGAAAGTTTTACTTTGATGACGACAATAATCAATCCAAGCACCATTATAAGTACGTTTTGCATATTCAGATATTTTCTTTAACCACATATAATTTTTAATCCATTTTGCTTGATGATCTTCATCATCAACAGGCAATATAGCCTTTACTTCTTCTCTAGTAAGTAATTGATAATTTTTAATATCATTAAGCACATCATCTTCTAAATAAGTAAAGTAAAAACTTGCATCATCACCTAAAAATATTTTCTCATCACTATTTTTACCTTTAGATATACATTTAACAACAGGAATATTTACATCACTATATAAATCCAAACATTTATCACTTCTAAAATAAACATCCAAATTACCTTGATAATACCAATTATTAGTATTAGCCCATGTTTCATTAACTACATTACCAAATTTATCAAACATTTTATCATCTTTTCTAGTTAAAGTTACTCTTCCTGGTATTATAGAATATACCTTAACATTATAAACACTATTCATACCTAGGCCTCCTTTCAAGGCATATAATAACGCATAATATCAAAAATTACAATAAAATTTTACTATTTACCAAATTATTTATTTTTTTTATTACTTTATTATCAGCAACTATTAAAATATCTTTATCTTTATCAAGTTTTTTTATAAAAGAAGAAATATCACTATCACTATCTAATTCATGACATCTTTCTACTATTAAATAATCACCAACAAGAATTAAAGCACTACTAAAATCTTTTAACTTATATGAAGAAAAGCATTTACTAAATTTAAGATCTTTATATTTATACTTTAATCTTTTTCCAAATTGTACTCCCTCTTCTGCTAAAGGAGGATTATTCTTACCACTAGTATCTTTATCTTCTTTAAAACTTTCAATTAAATAAATCACTTATACCATTCCTTCTGTAAATTTTGATTATATTTTAGGAAAAAAGTTCGATAATCTCTATCATTACTACCTAACTCTTTAGAAGAAGTAGCACCTCCTAATAAATAACCATCATCACTTACTAAAATATCACTAAAATAATTATTACCAGAGCCTTTTTCTACTTTTGTCTTTAACTCTTTTAAATTTTCATCATATTTAGCGATAAGGCCACTATACACTAAGTAATTATATGTACTTGTAGATTTTTCTTCATCAATTTTATAGGTATGACCAATCGCAATTAAATTATTACCACTACTAATGATTTTATTAAACCTAGCATTATTATTTTTACTTAAGACTACTTCATCAACTAATTTTCCATCTTCACTATATTTTAATATTAAAGCCTCTGTAATTTTATCAGCATCACTAGCATCTATATTAGTAGTTTTAGAACTTGCAACAAAGAAATAATCACCGACTTTAACAATTGAACTAAAACCAACTGTATCAGTATATTCATAACTCTTAGCCCATAATCTTTCACCCGCTAAAGTATATTTAGCAATTAAACCATATCTTGTCGCATCTTTACCAACTACATAAATATAATCATCACTTATAATAGCATCATTAAAGATCGCTGATTTACTACCTCCATAATTAGTACGCCACTCTTCTTCAAGATCAAAATTATATTTAATCATTAAAGCTCCCCCATTAGGATCATTACCAATAACCATATTTTGTAAAATACTTTGACCAATGACAATAAAACCATCATCTAAAAGTAATACTTTATTTAGTGTTGTATCTCCTGCTACTTGTACTCTCTTAACATCTTTTTCTTTACCATTTTTATCATACAAAACAATTAAACCATCAGTAGCATTATCATTAACTTGTTCTTCACTAAATGCTCCCCCACCTACAGCAATAAAACCATCACTATATTCTATAACATCATTAAAATATGATTGATATCCTTTAGTATAGGCACTTTCAAATTCTACTTTAAAGTCACTTGTCAATTTAGCAAACTTAGCTTTAGTTTCATCTTGATAAGAATTAAACTTACTATCTTTAAAATTACTATTCCCTGCAACAATATAACCACTAGAAACTTCTTTAAAACTATTAAGCGTATCTATACCTTGAACATTATTATTTCTATTATAAATACCAAAAATAATATATATAACTTCTAAAACAATAATAGCAATACATATCAAAATAATAACTTTAAGCCATTTAAAAATACGTTGTTGATCCTTACTGAGCTTTCTTTTTTCTTTACTCATTACTACCTCCAAAACAAGCAATAAAGTATTTCTTTTTACCACGTCTAACCACTACATATTTATTATCTATAGCAATATCTTTATTAATAGTAAACTCTAAGTCATTAATCTTCTCTCCATTAATACTAATACTATTATTATTAACAAACTCTCTCGCTTCTCTTTTACTACTACAAATACTTGTATTAACAAGAAAATCCACTATATTCATATCGCTATCTATAATAATTTTATCAAGTCCTTTAAAAGCCATTTCTATCTCTTTACTAGTAAGATTCTTAATATTACCACTAAACAAAGACTCACTTATCTTAACTGCTTCCTTATAAGCATTATCTCCATGTAAATCTGTAATAATACATCTAGCTAAAGCCTTATGAGCTTCTCTTAGTTCAGGATGTTCCTTATTAGATTTCTCTAATTCTAAAATTTCTTCTACACTTAAGAAAGTAAAGATCTTAAGGTAACTAATTACCATCTCATCATCTACATTAATTAAATATTGATATAATTCATAACTAGATGTCTTATTTCTATCTAACCATAAAGCATTACCTTCACTTTTCCCAAATTTATGACCATATTTATCAAGTACTAAAGGCATCGTAAATCCATAAGCTTCTTTTCCAAGTTTCTTACGAATTAAATCAATTCCTGTTGTAATATTTCCCCACTGATCACTTCCTTCAGCTTGTAACACACAATTTTTATTTTGATATAACCATAAAAAGTCATAACCTTGAATTAAAGTATAAGCAAACTCTGCAAAAGTAATACCAGTCTCTAACCTTCTTCTAATAATATCTTTATCAAGCATATAGTTAATGTTTATATATTTACCAACATCTCTTAAAAAGTCAGTAAATTCATATCCTTTAAACCAATCATAATTATTAACAACTTCTGCTTTACCTTCAAATATATCACTAACTTGTTTTTTAATTCCCTCTAAATTCTTATTAAGTTGTTCTTTAGATATAATTTCTCTTTCCGTTGTAGGACGAGGATCCCCAATAAGACCAGTCGCTCCCCCTACTAAAAGAATAGGATGATGTCCTACCTTTGCAAGACGTTTAGCAGTAACAAGTGATGAATAATGTCCTAAATGTAAGCTATCAGCAGTAGGATCAGTTCCCCAATAAAAAGTAATAGGTTTCCCATTAAGAAGCTTCTCTAAATCTTCACCTGCCACATCTTTAATTAATCCTCTCCATTTTAATTCTTCAAATAATGTCATTTTATCCCTCCTAAAAATTAAAAAGTCTCTACAAACTAAGGACGAGCTAACCCGTGGTAAACCACTGTATCCATCCTTATCCCTAGAAACTATGCACTTTATTCTAATTAACGCTTAAGTCACGTTTTTCTCCCTCTATGTAACTTCAAAATATAACCCTCTTAGTTCACACCTTCCACTAAGTCTCTTTAAAAAATTATATTTCTACTTTTAGACTTCATCGAAAATCTATTTAAACTATATCAAAAAATAAATTATAAGTCAAACCTCTAAATTATTAATTTTTAATTTATTAATTTCTCATTAACTGATTAAATCTTTCTTTTTTCTTTATATCATCACTTGAATCATAAAAGATAATTTTTAACTCTTCAAATTGATAAGCAATATTTCTTAATTTTAACTGTCTCACAAGCTCTTTACTAACACCAATAGAACCATCAAAAAACTTAACATTTCCTAACACTTCTTTAATATTATCTTTAATTAAAGGATAATGCGTACATCCTAAAACAACATTATTAATACCTCTATACTGTTTAATATTATCCTCTAAATATCTCCTTATTTTTACATCATTACCATCTTCAATAAGATCTGCAAGCCCACTACAAGGAAGTAATATTGTCTTACCGTTATCATATTTATGATATAATGCTAAAAACTTTTCACTTTTAAGTGTTCCTTTAGTAGCCATTACTAATGTCTTGCCTAAAGGATTATAATCATGAACCATCTTATAAGTAGGTTCAATTGCAATAAATAATGTATTAGGATACTCACTTCTTAACCTCTTAACACATATAGCACTAGCAGTATTACAAGCAATTACTATCGCAACACATTCTCTTTCCAAAAAATAATTAACTATACCTTTAACAATACTATAAACTTCTTCATAAGTCTTATCACCATAAGGATTATTAACTGAATCACTATAATATATAAAATGTCCTTTAGGAATTAGTTTAACTATTTCTCGTAAAACACTAACTCCTCCAATTCCTGAATCAAATACTCCAATCATAAATCACCTTTCAAAGTCGTTTTGACAAGATAAAGACCACAAGACTTCGCTGTCGCCCCATTCTTACCTCTTACTTTACTATCTAATATTTCTTTAACATCATAAGCTTCTATCTTACCAGTTCCCACTTTAAGTAAAGCCCCTACCATATTTCTAACTTGATATCTTAAAAAACCACTACCTACAAATTTAATATCTAAAATATCACCAGTTCTCTTAATAGAAGCTTCATAAATAGTTCTAACACAATTTTCTTTAACATTATTTTCCGTTACAAATGCTCTAAAGTCATGTTCACCTTCAAAATATTGTATAGCATCCTCCATTTTTTCAACTTTAAGAGGATAACAATGTTGATAAATGTAATTCCGCATTATTGGATTAAATTCCCCCATATTTATATAATAATGATATTCTTTTCTTAAGACAAAATACCTCGTAAAATAATCATTTGTAACTTCCTTAACAGAATTTATATGAATTTCATCTGATAAATTACTGTTTAAAGCTCTTTTTAACTTATAAGGCGTAATAGCAACATCTAAATCTAAATGTGCTACTTGATCAAGAGCATGAACACCTTTATCAGTTCTTCCTGCTGCCACTACTTTTACAAAGTTTCCATTATTTATTTTAGTAGCAGCATTTTCTAACTCCTCTTGAATAGTCCTATACCCATCTTGTCTCTGATATCCTTTAAAATTACTTCCATCATAACTAAATCTAATTAAAAACCGCATATTATCACTTCACATTCCAATAAATATCTTTAATAAGATCCATAACACTCTTTCTCCTAGGTAACTTAACTTTTTTCTTTTCTTCTACTAATAAAATAAACTCTACAATATCAGGTTTTTTTATCTTATATAAAGTAAGTTCCTTATTATCAAAGAAAACATCACTAGTATTACCAAGCGCTAAAACCTTATTTTTATAAAGTACTATTAAATAATTAGTATATTTATATAAATAATTAGGATTATTACTATAAATAACTATTGTCTTTAAAAACTTTTCTTGTAATCTATTAATAATTCTTACTAACTTTTTCTCTTTACTTAAATCAAGTCCTCTAAAAGGTTCATCTAATAATATTACTTTAGGATTAGATAAAAAAGCAAGAGCAAACTGAAAGAGTTTAAGTTCACTAAAAGACAAAGTAGAAATACGTCTATCTAAAATATCATCATCAAGTCCTACTATCTTTAATGCCCCTTTAATCTTTTCTAAATTATCTTTAACTTCTATTTTCTTATCTCTAATATATAATACAAAATACTCATAAACATTATCTACATTAAATAAATTATTAAATAAAGCTTCTACTAAGACAATATCATTCTTAAACAAATAATAATTACTTCTAAGCTTTCTTTTCTTATCAAAATAAATTATTCCCTTCATATCTTCATTTGCTTTTAAAGATATTAACTTCAATAATTTATCTCCATCTTCCCCATATATTCCTGTAATCTCTCCTTTAGGTATAACAAAAGATATATCTGTAAAATCTTTACTATTAACATGAGAAAATTTTATTTCCATAAATGCTCCACTAATCCTAAAGGATTCATATTAATATTAGAAACAAGATTATAATACTCTAATTTTACAGATAAATCTACCATAAAAGGAAGCTCTAACCCTACTTTATTTATAAGGCTATCATTACTTAAAACAGTTAACATATCTCCACTACTAACAATATCTCCATTATTAAGAACATATAAAGTACTATTGAGAGTATAAATAACTTCTTCTAAACTAGAACAAGCAAGAACTATCGTAATACCCATAAATCTTAATTGTTCAATAATACTCATAAAATCTTCTTTTTCTAAAGGTGATAAATAAAGACAAGGATCATCCAAAAGTAATAATTTAGGTTTACTAATAAGATGACTACCTAACATAACTTTAACTTTTTCATAATTATTTAAATCTTCTATTTTACTATTAAGTATTTTTGTTATTTTTAACATCTTAGCCATATCTTTAACTGACTTCATAATCGCTTCATCATCTAATTCTAAACGTTCTAAAGGATATCTAAGTGTCTCTAAGACTGTTTCAAAGTTAAAAGAAGTATTATAAAAATAAGCAATATCTTTATCACTAGAAATTACCTCTTTATTATAAGTTATACCTTTTTTATTAATAATACCAGCCATTACTTTAAGTAATAAACTTTTCCCACTTTTATTAGATCCTGTAATAATAACTAAGGAATTAAGTAAAACTTCAAAGTTAAACTTTTTAAAAGGACCTATATTTAAATTTTGAACAACTACTACATTATCCATTATTTTACCTTCTTCTTTTGAATATTATAATTAATACGAGCTACAAACTTATCCGGTAAAAATCTAACTATAAACTTAACAAACTTCATCTTAAAGCCTGGAATAATTATTGTTTTTCCTTTAAACATCTTTTTAATAGTATAATCTGCTACATAACTACTACTAAGTGCTTTAACTCTAAAAGTAACCCCTGCTCTATCATTAAAGTTAGTATCAACAGGACCAGGACATAATAAAGAAATTTGTACTTTACTCTTACGTCTTCTAAGTTCTTCATTTAAAGCTAAACTAAGGCTATATACATAACTCTTAGTAGCATAATAACTACTCATTAAAGGTCCCGCCATAAAAGCTGCACTTGAAGAAACATTTAAAATAATTCCTCTATCTTTCTTTACCATATCTTTTAAAAAGAATTTACATAACATATCAAGTGCTCTAATATTTACATCTAACATATTAAGTTCTTCATTTATATCAATCTCACTAAACTCTCCAAATATTCCAAACCCAGCATTATTAACAAGTATATCAATATCATCATTTTTCGTTAAAACATAAAGCTCTTTAACTTTTTGTAAATTAGAAAGATCAACTACAATTATCTTAATTCTAACTTTATTATTTATAGTAGACTTTACTTCTTCTAAAGCCTCTTTATCTCTTCCTACAAGAATTAAATCATAACCTAACTTAGCAAGATTTAAAGCTATATCACGACCAATACCTCTACTTGCTCCAGTTACCATTGCTTTCAACTAAACCACCTCACTCCTTAAATCTATTTTATCACAGAGAAAAAGAGAATACCAGTTCTCTTTTATACACTCTCTATATATTCCATAAGTTTTAAGAATAACTTCATATGTTCTTTAGATAAACCATCTTTTCTTAATTTTCTAATAGCAATTCTTTTTTTCTTAATAGACATATCAGAAAAAGCAACATTAGCAAGTTTTTCTTTAATATAAGTACTAATTTGTAGATCCATTAAAATACTATCAATATCTTCATTAATAAGTCTAACTGCATCTATTTCAATATCTTTACCCTTACAATTAATCGTTAACTGGCCAATTGTATTAACATTGTTAACTAAAACAACAAAGTCATTCTCTTCTATATACATATCTTCTATCTTAATTTCTGTTTCATTATAATAAGCTTTTACATCTGTTGCCTTCTTCGTATTTCTAAATCTAAATTTATAATTACGTCTAATCGGTACAATTCCACTCTTACCTTCAACAGATCTAATAATAACAGTATAATTATTTTGTAAGTAATTATAATCAATATCCGTCTTTAAGTAATAACCATCTTTATATAATGAAGTAATACCATCATCTTCATAAAGAGTATAAGTATTAGAAACTCCAGGGAAAATATGAATTTCTAAATCCAAAGGAAGTCCTACATTATTAACATCACTTCTATTTGATAAAGGAATAATAGAACCTGCTTTAGCAAAGACAGGATAATCCTCTTCTTTATAGAAAGAAACATATTTTTTATTACCAGGAAACTTCTTACCTGTTTTAAAATCATACCAAACTCCATCAGGAATATAAAAACGATGAATTGTCCTATTCATAATATTATCTTTTCTAGTTAAGATAGGACAAACAAGGAATTCACTACCTAAAAAGTATTGATATTTATAATTATTATCATCTATTACCCATTTATATTTATAATAGAAAGGTTCAATCAAAACTTTAGCATCCTTATAATAGTTATAACTCTCTGTATATAAATAAGGAATCAATCTATGTCTTAATCTTAAATAATCATTAACAATAGTCTCTGTCTTAATATCCCATCTCCAAGGTTCTCTTTTATAATAATTACCCCGTGCTGCATGAAATCTAAGAATTGGACTAAAAGTACCTAGTTCAACATATCTAATATAAAGTTCACTCATCTCAATTCCCCCATGATTCCCTCCTACATCATGTGACCAAAAAGATACCCCTATATTAGCAGCAGCCATCATACTAGAAGATATTTCTTTTAATCCATCCCAAGATACTTCAGTTTCTCCAGCATATAGAATAGGATATCTATGAGCTGCATATATACCATTACGACTTAACATAATACTACGCTTAGCAGGATTACGACCAATATCTTTATAGTTATAATGATTATAGGCAAGTAATTTAATAATATTATTATCAGCTTTATAATCATGCCAAAAGAAATCAACTCCTAAAGCTTCTAAAGGATGTAAAAAAAGTTTAAAATAAACATCAAGTAATTTAGGATTTAAAGGATCAAAAACAATTATTTTATTATCAGTAATTCCCAAATAAGAACAAGCTTGATTATAATAAGCCTCATGAGGATATAAACCTTGACTAGGATCTATTTCAAGACCTAATCTAATATTATGTTCATGTAAAAACTTTGAAACTTCACTAGGATTAGGAAATAATTCTTTATTAAAAGTAAAACCTGTATGTAAATCTTTAGCTTTACCAACATTACGATAATGCCAATCTTTATCTAATAAGAAAACAGCTAAAGGTACATTACGTCTTTCAAAGTCACCAACTATTTCTTTTACAGAGTCTTCACTATAAGTAGTATTACGACTCCACCAATTACCTAAAGCATAACGAGGAACAAGTTCAGGATTACCTGTTAATCTAAAGTAATCTTTTAATGCCAAAGAAAAATCATCTTTATACATAAAAACATAAATATCAACGCTTCCCTTTTCACGACTTTCTAAAGTTCCATCAGTATTAAATAAAAGACTATTACTATCATCAATACTAGCAAAACCTTCAAGAGAATAAAGACCATGTTTAAGCATTTTAGGAGTATTAACATCTTCACTGATCATATTACCACCTAAATTACGGACTTCAGGATGACCATAATACCAATCACGATCATTTTCTCTACCACCCATAAATAAGGTTATTTTCAAGTTTTTCATTGGATCTATTTTAGTCCCTGTAAATGGAGCTTCTTTAACATATGTAAGACGAAAATATTTAGTAGTTAGCTCCAAGAACTTAGAATCCTGTTTAACTTGAAATTCAGGAAATGAAAAAGACCGGTTAATAGCAAACTGACTAGGAACATCAACAAAAGTACCACTTGGACTATATTCAAGTCTAACTAATCTTTCACTAAGCATTGTAATACGATAATGTTTTCCTTTATAAAAACACTTTTGATCACTCTTAGCTTTACTAACATCTATTTCAAACTGTTTACCTAATGGATACATAGCATCACAGCTCCTTTAATCCTTTTATTCTCTTTAATTTTAACATAAAGATAAAATAATTAAAAGTATTAGTTAAGAAAAACACGGCATAAAACCATGTCTATAAATTTATTATTAACTTTGCAATACATATGAATTGCTACCACTCCCATCACCACCAACGATCTTGATAGTAGATTTTAGAAAAACAACAGGACGTACACTGTTTGATAAACTAACAGCAAAACCACTGATACTTCCACTTCTACCAACATCAAATATTAGATTAGAATTACTAGACCTAGGAGTAATAGTCCATTGAAAATTTTGATTAAATATCCAATCATTATTGTAACAGTCACTTACATTATTCCAACCATCAGCACCTAAACCTTCATTTAAACAACTATTTCTATCAGTTGTACTTCCTCCACTTGTCGCATAGCCATAGTCAGAAGGATACATTAAGCCTACTTTTCCTATAAAACTTATATCACCAGCAAACACTTCTGTACCTCTTTCCCTTTCATAAAACATTGATGGGGTTACATCAGTAGAAGTACTACTACCACCCAAATACCATACAACATTATCTACCATATTTTTGGCATTACTATCTAAAGAATTTGTCCAGTAATCTCCTGAGTTTAGAAAATTATTTAATGATGCAGTTACCCAATCACCACTGAAACTATTATTATTCCATGAGTAATCACCAATAGATTCATCTCTTATTAATTTAACTCTTTCTTCTACATTACCTGTTCCATCATCTACTGTAAATATTCCAATTATTCTCCATAATTCATTATTAAACTCTACATAATTATTAGGATTACTTCCTATATATCTATAATCTGTTAAAGCTTCTGTTTGTTCTGTGGAAGGATGAGAGAATGTCCACATTTCTTTTTGTTGTTCTTCTGTTGCGGTATTATAATCTAGAGTCTCATCATTAACTTTAGCTAGTAAAGTATCAACTGCTGTTGGTATTTCTCCATCTCTCCCATAAACATTTACTTTGACACTAAAGGTTTTATTACCTCCATCACCTTGAGGATTATATTCTTCTGTTACATACATTCTTAAACGATATGTATTTGATTCACTTGAATTCATACTTGATGTATATAAACTCATTTCGCCTGCTGGTCTTCCTGTAAAGCTGTTAGCATTACTTTCTTCATTATATATTTCAGGAGCCATTACTTCTTCTTCACCATTATCTGTTACTCTTGTTAAATATAACTTAACATTATTACCATCAAAAGTATTACCTTCTTGTTCTTTAGCTGATATCTCATAATTAATATTTGCATCTCCTGTTATATTACCACTTACTGTAAACTCAAAATAATCTTCTAATGTTTTTCCTGTCTTATCTGTTGTAGGTAGGGCTTTATCAAGACTTATGAT